>JAITSW010000074.1 GCA_031287505.1 Propionibacteriaceae bacterium | reverse complement strand
CGCTTTGGGCACGTAAGGGAGTATTTGAGTTCCGTGGTGGAGCAAGCTCGCAAAACGGGCTATACCGAGACAATTTTAGGCAGACGCCGCTACCTTCGCGATCTGAATTCCACTCACCGCCAGCAACGTGAGATGGCAGAGCGTATGGCGCTGAACTCTCCGATACAAGGCTCGGCGGCTGACATCATCAAGCGGGCCATGCTCGATGTTGAGGATGCTTTGCGGTTCCATGGCCTGCAATCCCGCGTGCTTTTACAAGTCCATGACGAGTTGATTTTTGAAGTGGTGGCTGGCGAGGGCCAGGCGTTAGCGGACTTGGTGCAAGACAAGATGAATAACGCTGTGAAATTGGGCGTCGATCTCGAAGTCTCGGTAGGTCATGGTCATTCTTGGCAGGACGCTGCGCATTAGTGGACATATGCGCAGCGAGACGTTGTCGCACTTAGCAACCCACTTCGGTAGACTGAAGGGGATTCCGCGCCCTTTCGAGTGGCCTAGATCACGTTCAACAATTTCTCAAGGAGATTCACCAAATGACCGTAAAGGTTGGCATCAACGGTTTCGGCCGCATTGGCCGCAACTATTTCCGCGCTCTGCTCGCGCAAGGCGCTGATCTCGATGTGGTCGCGGTAAACGACCTCACCGACAACAAGACTCTCGCCCAGTTGCTGAAGTATGACTCAATCCTGGGTCGCTTCCCGGGTGAGGTTTCCTCGAACGAAGAGGCTATTTTCGTCAATGGCAAAGAGATCAAGGCTTTCGAAGAGCGCGATCCGGCTAATATTCCGTGGGGCTCTTTGGGAGTTGACATTGTCATCGAGTCCACAGGTTTCTTCGTCGATGCCACCAAGGCCGCCGCCCACATTGCGGCAGGTGCCAAGAAGGTCATTATCTCCGCCCCGGCGAAGAACGAGGACATCACCATCGTGATGGGTGTAAATGACGAAAAGTATGATTCAGCCATTCACAACATCATCTCCAACGCCTCATGCACCACCAACTGCCTCGCGCCGTTGGCCAAGGCGCTCAACGACGGTATCGGCATCGTCAAGGGTCTGATGACCACCATTCACGCCTACACCCAAGATCAGAACCTGCAGGATGCCCCGCATAGCGATTTGCGCCGCGCCCGTGCCGCCGCGCTCAACATCGTTCCCACCACCACCGGTGCTGCCAAGGCTGTTGCCTTGGTGCTGCCAGAACTCAAGGGCAAGCTCGATGGCTACGCGCTTCGCGTTCCGGTGCCGACAGGTTCGGTTACCGACCTCACCTTCGAGGCCGCCCGCGAAACCACCGTCGAGGAAATCAACGCCATCGTGAAGGCTGCTGCCGAAGGCGCGCTAAAGGGCATCTTGGAATACAACGACGATCCGATCGTCTCCAAAGACATCGAGACCTATCCGCTGTCCTCGATTTTCGACGCGCCGCTTACCAAGGTTATCGGCAACCAGGTCAAGGTTGTCGCTTGGTACGACAACGAGTGGGGATACTCCAACCGTTTGGTCGACCTGACTGAATTGGTCGGCTCCAAGCTGTAAATCGCAGCCATAGCTATTACTTCGGCCGACCCGCGCCTTTGCGGGTCGGCCGGAGGGCTGTTTATCTGACTCATACCGGCACAAAAGAAAGATCTATCAGTGAAGAATCTGGCTGACCTTGGCGACCTAAAAGGTAAGAAGGTCCTTATTCGTTGTGATTTCAACGTTCCCCTTGACGGCGACACCATTACCGACGACGGTCGTATCAAGGCTGCCCTTCCAACTCTGGACTACCTTGTCGGCGCCGGCGCGCAAGTCGTTATCATGGCGCATTTGGGACGTCCGAAGGGTGAGGTGAATCCCGAGTACTCGCTGGCTCCGGTGGCAAAGCGCCTGGATGAGTTGATTGCTGCTCCCGTGGCGCTAGCATCAGACGTTGTCGGCGCTGGCGCGCAGGCTGCGGTGGCTGCGCTCGCCAATGGTGCGATCGTCCTTTTAGAGAACGTTCGCTATGAACCGGGCGAGGAATCCAAAGACGAAGCTGTGCGGGTCGAGTTGGCGCGAAAGTACGCCGCCCTCGCCGATGTTTTTGTCTCCGACGGTTTTGGGGTGGTTCACCGGAAGCAGGCTTCGGTCTATGACATTGCCAAATTGCTGCCCAGTGCGGCTGGCTATTTGGTGGAAAAAGAAGTTGACGTGCTCAAACGCCTCACTGTTACCCCCCAGCGCCCCTATGTGGTGGTACTGGGAGGGGCAAAGGTGGCAGACAAGCTGGGTGTCGTCGATAACCTGCTCAAAGCTGCCGACACCCTTATTATCGGTGGCGGGATGAGCTACACGTTCCTCAAGTCTGAAGGATACGAGGTGGGTACTTCGCTGCTAGATGCTCAGAAGGTTGACGCCTGCGGCCAATACCTAAAGGATGCCGTCGCCGCTGGCAAGCAGATCTTGCTGCCAGTTGATGTGAAGGTTGCCCCAGAGTTTGGCGCTGGCGGTCCGATCACGGTGGTGCCGGTTGACGCTATCCCGGCGCAGCAGATGGGTTTGGACATCGGCCCGCAGACGGGCGAGCTATTCAAAAACACCATCAAAGCCGCCAAGACGGTTTTTTGGAACGGCCCGATGGGTGTCTTTGAGATGGACGCCTTTGCGGCAGGCACGAAGGCAGTTGCCGAAGGGCTCGCGGAATCGGGTGGCTTCACCGTCGTAGGCGGTGGCGATT
>JAITSW010000012.1 GCA_031287505.1 Propionibacteriaceae bacterium | reverse complement strand
GAGGTGGGGAGCCATTCCGTGACGATACGTTTTTCCAATTCTTGGATAGCCTCATTCGTCCCGCTGCCGGTAAAAACCGCCCAGGTCGCCGAGGGCACTGTGTATTCCTCGAAATCGCTATCGGCAGCTGTGCTGGCAACAGCGATAAAGTACTTCCATTCCTCGTCGTTGTTGCAAGTGCTTACCCCCAAGAGCCCAAAAGGCTGAGAATCCATCAAGCTTGCCAGCTTTGGTATCGTCCCGGACACGGCGGCTTGCTGCCACATGGCTGGAACGACTTCAAAGTTCTTCTCGATTTCGTGGTGTAGCGGCGCAGAGACTCCGATAATGCGGAAAGCGCCCTTTTCTTCGATTCTGTATTTCATTTCTTCTGCTCCGGTGATTGCCATGTGGAAGTTGATTTTTGGGTAAGACTTGAGTAATGCGTCAGCAGATTTTGCCGCTGACGGAGAAATTCCGTGAACGCCCTGGAACGCCCGATTGAATGCGGTTGGCGAGTCGTAGCCGTATTTCAGCGCAACGTCTATGACTTTTTCCCCGCTGCGCAAATCAGTGGCCGCAAGTGACATCCGCCGCCTGCGGATGTACCCGGAAAGCGGCACGTCCGCCAGGTAGGCAAACATCCTCTGAAAGTGATAGACGGAGCAACAGGCAATCCGCGCAAGCTCGGCATACTCGATTTCTTGAGCGAGGTTTTCCTCAATGCGGTCAATCGCGCTATTCAAGCGCGCTATCCATTCCATGAAACCACTTTCCTTGTAGTCAACGATAAAAAGAGCCTACCGTCCCAGAATTTCCCGTCCTCGCTTTCCATGTACGAAGCTGCGAGCACCCTCGGCAGTCGCGTTTTTGCAGACGGCAAGTTGTCGGATACTGGGCCATCGCTATGTCTGCCGTGGCCGTGGCTGCGGCTGCCGTTTGAGAGCCGATGAAGTACAGCCGCCGTTCCAAGTCAAGCCCCATGTGTTTTGTTCGCTCGTCTTGCGCTTGACACGGGATATCGCAGTTTGGGTTTAGGTTTCGAGCTGCCACCCGATGCCATCCCGCATTCGGTTTTTCGGTAAAGGCCTCGGTGATACTGCGCTGCTTGCCCATCGTCTAGATGAAACTGCCAAAGAGCCCCACCGCCATCTCGGAGATTTTCTGCGATCCACAGCGGACGGCTTACAGCTTACGGCTCCGATCTCCGCCCTACCCGCTACACAAACTAAGACTCGCCAACGGCTAGGCGCTCTTTGAGGAGTAAACGATTTCAACTCGCTGATTTTGGCGATATTGCCGCACAGGGTAAGCTGATCCCTTGCATGACCTATGCAGGTCAGGCGTGTCGTCTGAAGCAATAAGGAGAAAATGGCTAAGAAGGAGGGCGCTCTCGAGTTAGAGGGCACAGTCGTCGAAGCCTTGCCTAATGCAATGTTCCGGGTGGAGCTAAGCAACGGGCACAAAGTCCTCGCGACCATCAGCGGTAGGATGCGGCAGCACTACATCCGCATCATCCCGCAAGACAAAGTGGTCGTCGAAGTCTCCCCTTATGATCTAAATCGCGGACGTATCGTCTTCCGGCATCGGTAATACCGCAATAAGTAATCCACCACAGATGGGCTCGGGGACATCCTTGTGCCCATCGAGAGCAGAAAGAAGCTCGATGAAGGTTCAGCCGAGCGTCAAGCGAATCTGCGACAAGTGCAAGGTAATCCGCCGGCACGGTCGCGTGATGGTGATCTGCGAAAACCCGCGCCACAAGCAGCGTCAGGGCTAAATGCCTGCTCGTTGATTCAGCGGGACGCGGACACCGGGCGAGCCAAGGCTCGTTCGCAACAAATAAAGAACGTGATAGCAACCGTCTCATATTGAGGGGACGGACACCCCCGGGCGAAGGCCGGGGCCCAAAAGACAAATTGGGGACGCTTCACGCCAGACACCTTCGCAGGGTAAGAAGCACCCTGAAATAGCAAAGGAAACGCCTAATGGCACGCCTCATTGGGGTAGACCTGCCGCGCAACAAGCGGTTGGAGGTCGCCCTTACCTACATCTTTGGGATCGGACGCACCCGAGCCCAGGAAACGCTAAAAGCCACCGGTATCAGCGGTGATATCCGTACCGAGCAACTCACCGACGATCAGCTGGTGAAGCTGCGCGATTACCTCGAAGCCAACTACGAAACCGAGGGTGATCTTCGCCGTAGCGTCGCAGCCGACATCCGCCGCAAGATTGAGATCGGTTCCTACCAAGGCCGCCGTCATCGTTCGGGTCTTCCCGTTCGCGGTCAGCGCACCCGGACGAACGCCCGCACCCGTAAGGGCAGGCGCAAGGCCGTCGCAGGCAAGAAGAAAGTCAAGTAGGAATAGCACGGAGATATAGATATGGCTACTGCAGGCCGCGGCAAGACCGCGAAGACCAAGGTGCGTCGCAAAGAAAAGAAGAATGTCGTCGCCGGTGAGGCACACATCAAAAGCACCTTTAATAACACAATCATTTCGATTACCGATCCATCGGGTGCGGTAATCGCCTGGGCCTCTGCCGGCACTGTCGGCTTCAAGGGCTCCCGCAAGTCCACTCCGTTCGCTGCCGGCATGGCTGCCGAGGCTGTTGCCCGTCGCGCCATGGAACACGGCATGAAGCGCGTGGACGTTTTTGTCAAGGGTCCGGGCTCTGGCCGTGAGACCGCCATCCGTTCGCTGGGCGCTGCTGGTTTGGAAATCGGTCCGATCACCGACGTGACACCCGTCCCACACAATGGATGCCGCCCGCCGAAGCGTCGTCGCGTCTAAGGGATAGAGAGGATCAAATAATGGCTCGTTATACCGGCCCAATCACAAAGAAATCTCGCCGTCTGGGCACCGATCTCGTCGGTGGAGACAAGGCTTTCGAACGTCGCGCCTACCCCCCGGGTGTGCACGGCCGTGGACGCACCAAGGAATCCGAGTATTTGCTGCAGCTCAAAGAGAAGCAGAAGGCCCGTTACACCTACGGCGTGCTCGAGAAGCAGTTCCGCCGCTACTATGAAGAGGCTGTGCGCCTTACCGGCAAGACCGGCGACAATCTGCTCATCATCTTGGAATCCCGTCTTGACAACGTCATTTACCGCGCAGGCTTCGCTTCCACCCGTCGCCAGGCTCGCCAGTTGGTCTCGCACGGGCACTTTTTGGTCAATGGCAAGGCGGTGAACGTCCCGAGCTTTAGGGTAAGCGCCTACGACATCATTGACGTCAAGCCCAAGTCGGTGGGTATTTACCCATTCGAGGTGGCCCGCGAGCTTCACCACGAGCGGGTAGTCCCGGCTTGGTTGACGGTCCGCCCCAACAAAATGCGCATTTTGGTGCATCAGCTGCCCATCCGGGAGCAGATCACCATCGATGTTTCTGAGCAACTAATCGTTGAGCTTTACTCCAAGTAACCATCTAATCGTCGTCAAATAGCGGGCGACGGAGAGGAAAATACAATGCTAATCGCACAACGCCCAATTCTGAGCGAAGAAGTTGTGGACGAGTTCCGTTCCAAGTTCGTCATCGAGCCTTTGGAGCCGGGTTTCGGCTACACCCTGGGCAACTCGCTGCGCCGCACCTTGCTCTCGGCAATTCCAGGCGCGGCTGTTACCAGCATCAAGATTGAGGGCAACCAACATGAGTTTTCCACTTTGGAAGGCATCGTCGAGGATGTTACCGAAATCGTTCTAAACATCAAAGGCCTCGTCCTCACTTCTGAAGAGGACGAGCCGGTGCAGATGTATCTGCGCGCCACCGGCCCAGGCGAGGTCACCGCCGCGAATATCATTCCGCCCGCCGGAGTCGAGGTGCTCAATCCCGAACTGCACATTGCCACCTTGAATGAGAATGGCTCCATCGAAATGGAGTTGATCGTCGAACGTGGACGCGGCTATGTCTCGTCCGTGCAAAACAAGAATCCGGACGCCGAAATCGGACGGATTCCGGTCGATTCGATCTACTCCCCGGTGTTGAAGGTCACCTACAAGGTGGAAGCTACCCGCGTAGAGCAGCGCACCGACTTCGACAAGCTCATTGTCGATGTGGAGACCAAGCCTTCGATCAGGCCTCGGGACGCCGTCGCCTCGGCTGGCAAGACGCTGGTAGAGATCTTCGGTTTGGCCCGCGAGCTCAATATCGAGGCTGAAGGCATCGAGATTGGCCCGTCCCCGGTCGATGAGCAGCTGGCCACCGATTTGGCTTTGCCGGTCGAAGACCTCAAGCTCACCATGCGTTCCTACAACTGCCTAAAGCGTGAAGGTATTCACACGGTTGGCGAATTGATTTCCCGCTCCGAGCAAGACTTGCTCGACATTCGCAACTTCGGCTCCAAGTCGATTGACGAGGTCAAGCAGCGTCTGCACGAGATGGGTCTTTCCCTCAAAGACAGCGGCTCTGATTTTGATCCACTTGCCGCTATCAGCAACTACGACAGTTCAGACGACTACTCCGGTCAGTTCTGATCCCCTATAGGAGACAACGAAAATGCCTAAACCAACTAAAGGCCCACGCTTTGGCGGCAGTCCGTCGCATCAGCGGATCATCTTGGCCAATCTCGCCACGCAGTTGTTCCAGTACGGGAAGATCACCACGACTGAGGCAAAGGCAAAGCGGGTACAGCCGCTAGCTGATCGTCTGATTCAGAAAGCTAAGAACGGCGATTTACACAATCGCCGTATCGTCCTCAAGACGGTCACCGACAAGGGCGTGGTCCATAAGCTCTTCACCGAGATTGCTCCCAAGCTTGCCGATCGTGATGGCGGCTATACCCGGATCACCAAGATTGGCCCCCGCAAGGGCGATAATGCCCCGATGGCCATCATCGAGGTGCTCACCGAGGCTGTCGTCAAGAAGGCCAAGAAGAAGCCGGCTGCCAAGGTCGAAGCTCCTGTCGAGGTCATCGAAGAAGAGGCACCCGCTGAAGAGGTAGTTTCTGAGGCCGAGGCTAGCGCGGAAGAGTCCTTCCCGACGGAAGAGGACGCCAAGGAAGCAGCCGAAGAGGTAACTGCGGCTGAAGCTCCTGCCGAAGAGAAGTAGTACTTCGCTAATATTTGAAGGCCAGCCCGTCCGGGCTGGCCTTCTTTTTGCCCTTCGCATCTTCGCGTAGGCGAGCTCGGCGCTTTCCAGGGGTTATAGGACAAAAAAATGAGTCAAGCCGCTGATTTGATGAGCATCAGGCGCTCACTGTAAAGTGGCGTGTGTCTATTCGGCAAGAGGGTGGGTTGAATGAAAGCTTTTACGAGACGGCTGAGCACCGGTTCAGATAATGCAGCGACCGTGAGGCATCCCTTGAGATGCGCGTTGGCAAGCGCGGTTGCCACTGCGTTGGTGGTCGCCGGGTTGGGTGGCGTGGCTACGTCGGCACAGGCTGCGGAACCACTGAGCGCGTACTTTCCTGATGCAAATCTCCGCGCAGTAGTTGCAACAGAACTTGGGTGTGACACTTGTACTTCTGTCACACTAGAAGACCTTGCGAGGGTCTCATCGCTAAACGCGGCGAACAAGAGCATAGTTTCTATCTCTGGCATTCGGTACCTGACTGGACTTAAGGCGTTGGTATTGAGCAACAATCAGATTTCTGAGTTACCTATAGGAGAGTTTGATAATCTAACCAGCTTGACTGGCGTACTCTTGGGCAATAACCAGTTGTCATATCTTCGAGCTGGAGTGTTCGATAAGTTGACTCAACTGGAAGAGTTGGAACTTCCGAGGAATAACCTGTTGACGCTCCCCTCTGGAGTCTTCAGCAAACTCACTGCCTTGAGGGCTTTGGATATCAGTCACAATGGACTCTTTGACCTGAGTGGATTAGGTATTTCACCCACTCTTCGCGGTCAATCTGAGTGGAATGCCTTTCTTCAAGATGTCACTCGTACGCTGACGGTTTCGAGTCTTCCCACGACTCCAACGCAATTGGCACAAGTCATTTCATCGAATGGTTGGTCGATTTTCAAGGATTCAAACGGAACGGAACTTGGTGTCGCCTCGAAGTTTGTCCACGTCGGCAACGGAGTCTGGAAGGAATCCACTCAACCGGTCTTCCAATCCGCAGACAGGAAGTTCGATGCTTATAGTTACAAGCTCTCCTTCTCAGTTTCTGGGACGGTGACACCTGCCCCGAAGGTGATTACGTCTGCGGCGGTAGCGGCGACTACGACTTGGACGGGTTCCGCTCTGAAGCCGGCGGTTTCCGTTAAGGCTGGCAGCACGACATTGAAGCTGAACACCCATTACACGGTTAGTTATTCGGCAAATACGGCTATCGGCACAGCCAAGGTGACTGTGAGGGGGAAGGGCGGTT
>JAITSW010000267.1 GCA_031287505.1 Propionibacteriaceae bacterium | reverse complement strand
AGCCGGCGGCGGATACGCCGAGTATGCGGCAGTCCCGGCCGGACAGGTTGTCCACCTACCCGGCGGCATTGATTTGACCACCGCTGCCGGGCTCATCGAAGTTGCCGCCACCGTCGTCTCAAACCTCACACATGTGGCATTACTCCCCGGCGAGACATTTCTCGTTCACGGCGGGACAGGCGGCATCGGCTCGTTCGCTATTCAATATGCCAAGACGTTGGGCTGCAAAGTCATTACCACCGCCGGTAGCGCGGAAAAGCTGAAGATCTGCCTAAGCCTGGGAGCCGATCTGGCGCTGGACTACCACGACGACTGGCTCGCAGCCTTGTTGGAGCACACCAAACGCCGCGGAGTTGACGTCATTCTGGACGTTATCGGGGCTAAATATCTTCAAGCCAATGTCAGCGCCTTGGCCTTAGGCGGACGTCTGGTAATCATCGGTATGCAAGGTGGCACCAAAGGCACCCTCGACATCAACCGGCTGCTGAACAAGCGCGCCTTAGTCACGGCTACCTCGCTGCGTTTTCGCCCGGTGGCTCAAAAAGCAGAGATTTGCAGCACGGTGGAACGCCAAATCTGGCCGCTATACGGAAATGGCCAGATAAAAGCTCCCCCAACTACCCAGTTTGAGCTTACTGAAGTTGCCGCGGCTCACCGCCTGCTAGATTCTGGTGACAACGTGGGGAAGATTGTCCTTACCCTATGACAGGAGGGATCGATGAAACTCGATTTCACCACGTCGAAGGCCTCGACTGTCGGCATCGAATGGGAACTGAATCTAGTCGACCTCGACACCTTAGAACTCACTCCGGCAGCGGGTCGGCTATTGGAGCTCGTTGGCGGCGGGGAAGACCAACCCATCCGCAAGGAATACCTCCAATGCATGGTCGAGATCGTCTCTGGCGCCCACGACACCATCGGCGGGGCGATCGCCGATATCGAGACGCAATTTCACCGGCTGCAAGAGGCGGCAGCCTGCATGAATGTGGGACTGATGGCATCCGGATCGCACCCGTTTTCACATCCGGCCGCCCAAAAGCCCTTCTCAAATCCGCGCTATGACATCGTCACCGATAAAAATCAGTGGTGGGGACGGCAAATGGCGATTTGCGGCACCCACGTTCATGTGGGCATAGACAGCCGCGACAAGGCGTTGCCCATCACCTGGATTTTTGCCCGCTTCTACCCGTACCTGCTCGCTCTCTCGGCCTCTTCGCCATTTTGGGACGGAGTTGACTCGGGATATGCCTCGCAGCGCACCATGATGTTTCAACAACTCTCTACCAATGGCCTGCCATACCGCTTCGCAGACTGGGCCGCCTTCGAGGATTACATCGCCGATTTGGTGGCCTGCAAGATGATCACAAATGTCAACGAGTTACGTTGGGACGTCCGTCCCTCACCCAGATTTGGAACAGTGGAGAACCGCATCCCGGATTCCGTCCCAACCTTGAGAGAATTAGCCACGCAAGCGGCTCTAACCCAATCATTAGGCGAATACCTCTCGCGGGCGCTGGACGAAGGGGAAGCGGCAGACTATCTCGCCCCGTGGCTGGTACGTGAGAATAAGTGGCGGACGTGCCGCTATGGGCTGGATGCCACCATCATCACCCCGAACCAAAATGAACGGCTCTTGCCCCTGCGGGACGGCTTAGCCCAGCTGATCGAACGGCTCTCTCCCTTCGCAAAAAATCTGGGCTGCTATGAAGAACTCAGTTTTGCCACCGAGATCTTGGCCAGAGGGGCAAGCTACGAACGACAGCGCCGGGTGTTTGCCGCCAACGCGGACGATGGACTCTTAGCCGTGGCAACTTCGCTGTTGAAGGAGACCCAAACCAATACCCCGGATTGGCTCGAAGCTGATTCCCCGACGCGGGTAGGCATGGGAATAGCCAAGCCCGGGCAAGTGTTGTAATCGCTGTGATGGGAGATTTAGGGACGATGAACGCCGCAAAACCATTTCTGCTGCTTTCCACCCGTGAGCATGATGCCGCCGCCGAGGGCGAATACCGCTCCACCATGCGAGTGGCCGGCTTGGATGCCTCGGCTATGAAACAACTTCGCCTCGAACGCCAACCGCTGGGCAAAATCGATCTGGCCGATTATTCTGGAATCATTTTGGGCGGCAGCGGTTTTTGCGTGTCCGACAAGGCGAAATCTGATTTGCAAAAACGTGTGGAGGCAGATCTCTTTTCACTTCTAGACACCGTCATCGCCGAGGATTTCCCTTTCTTGGGCATGTGCTATGGCGTGGGAATAGTGTCGGCCTATTTGGGCGGCAAGGTGAATCACACCTGGGGCGAAGAAGTCGCCGCAATCAAGGTCGAGCTAACCCAAGATGGCAAAACTGAACCGATCTTGGCTGGAATGCCTGATGTTTTTCACGCGTTCGCCGCCCATAAAGAGGCAGCTGACGGGCTGCCGGACGGGGCTACCTTACTGGGCAAAGGGGAAGCCTGCCCGGTGCAGCTGTTTCGGGTGAGCCAAAACGTCTTTGCCTCGCAATTCCACCCCGAGTTGGACGCTGAAGACTTCATCGCCCGGATGCACATCTATAAAGACGGCGGATATTTCGCCCCGGAAAAGCTTAGCGAAATCGAAGCCGTCATCCGTTCTTCCAAGGTGGACGGTTCGCAACACCTGCTGCTGGAAAACTTCGCGGGGAAGTATCGGCAGAGCTAGGGTGCAACCATTTAAGGACGAGTCAGGGGAGACTTCTCAAGGGTGCGCATGGGGTTGCGTTCAACGACGTCGCCTAGAGCCTCATCGATTCTGGTGAGAACTTCAGCGGGGATGGCCAAACCGGAGGCACCGACGTTCTCAATGATCTGCTCGGGACGCGAAGCGCCAATGATGGCGGCGGCGACATTCGGGTTTTGCAGCACCCAAGCCACCGCCAACTGCCCCATAGACATGCCGAGGTCACCGGCTATTGGGCGTAAGCCCTGCACGCGCTCTAGGAGATCGTCAGCCAGCCATTGCCTGATAACGGCGGCACCGCTCTTTGAATCTGTTGCCCGCGAGCCACTGGGCGGACGCTTTCGCGGCAGGTATTTACCCGTGAGCACTCCTTGCGCCACCGGTGACCAACAGATCTGTGAAATGCCGAGTTCTTTGCAGGTGGGGATCACCCAAGGCTCAATGACCCGCCACAACATCGAGTATTGAGGCTGATTCGAAATCAGTTGGATACCGAGCTCTTTTGCCAGCGTATGCCCAGCCCGAATCTGGTTGACATCCCACTCGCTAACGCCGATATAGAGCGCCTTCCCAAGCCTGACAACATCGGCAAAAGCCTGCATCGTCTCTTCTAAGGGCGTCTCATAGTCGTAGCGATGAGCCTGGTAGAGATCGACATAGTCGGTACCAAGACGACGCAACGACCCGTTGATCGACTCCAAAATATGCTTGCGTGACAGACCGCAATCATTTGGGCCACCGGGACCGGTCGGCCA
>JAITSW010000056.1 GCA_031287505.1 Propionibacteriaceae bacterium | reverse complement strand
GACCGCGGGCCGGAGAACCTCATCGATATTGATTTGGATGGTCTGGACGAAGGCGGGATATTCCTCTCGAACGCCGATTTCCTAACTCGGCCCATGCGGTTTACCGCTGATGAAGCCGTTAGCTGGACGGTTGCCCTAAAGGCCTTGGCCGAGTTAGCCCAAGGTGAAGCTGCGCAGGCTATCGACTCGGCATTGGCAAAACTAAATGCGGCTGGGGCACAAGCTGACCTCCCCATTGCGCTCGATTTGGCTTTAGGGTCAGCTCCGGTGCGCAAGAGCTTGATTCAGGCCATTGCCGATTTGGCAGTAGTGCAACTTAGCTATGACCGTGCCGACCAACAGATAATTACTCCCACGGTGGAGCCAAAACGCATTATCACCTCATCTAGATTCGCCTATTTGCATGCTTGGAGCCTAGAGGTGGACGATTGGCGCATTTACCGGCTGGATCGGATCCAATCTGTTGTGCCGGTAGCTGGTCTTGCCCAAGATCGCGGTGAGCCAGAGCCCTTCGACGATAGTTGGCTGGCTCAGCGGCTGGGCGCCGTTTCGGTCATTATCGAAGTCGAGGAAAAGGCCGCTTGGATAATCGACTATTGGCCGATTCAAAGCTCGCAACCCAGCGCTGCCGGAATCAAAGTCGAGCTCTTGGTAGCCGACCAAGCTTGGCTGAATTCACAGCTATTGCGCCTTGGGTCGTCCGTAATCTCAGTTGAGCCTCAAGAAGCCAGTTGGGAAGCTGCCGCCCAGGCCAAGCTTGCCCTTGGCAATTACCCGCGTCAATCGCCTAGTGAAGTAGGATGACCTCATGATTTGGGTATGGGTCTTCCTCGGTATCGCGCTGGCCGGCTTGGTTATGCTGGTGTCTTTTGCCGTCTGGCTGGCTCACAAGGCCGCCGATATTTTCTCAGAGTTGCAGATGCTCGGAGATCGGGCTGCCGAAATGGCTGAGCTGGTCTCGAAATTAGAGCTCGCTCAACCAGCCGCACACGAGAATAACCGGGAGTAGTTGGCATGTTTGGTACTGGCTGGGGAGAGGCCCTAATTGTCCTGGTGGTCGGCCTGTTGGTTTTTGGCGGAACGCGGGTGGCGAATTTGGGAAAGAACGCGGGCAAGGCGATTCACGACTTCAAAGAGGAAGTTACCAAAAAGGAGCCGGAAACAGTTGTCGGCACCCCCGAGGTGGCTGCACCTCCAAACACCGGTTCCGATATTGAGGCGCCAATAGCCGATTCGCCTAACGCTGCGGCGCCGGTAGTCCCAATTGCCGAAGAAGCAGCTCCGGTTTCGACGCAGCCCACTGAACAAGCCTAAACGGCCGAGCAAGGTTGATGGCCAGTAAAAACTCTTGGCGACACCGGCGTCCGTTCACCTGGCTGAAGGCACCGGCAGCTAGCGAAGATGGCTCTATGGCGCTGGCCGACCATCTGCGCGAATTACGTTATCGCGTCATAATTTCAGTGATGGCTATCGTGGCTTTCTCTATTGCCACTGGTTTTTTCTACGACTTGCTTTATCAAATTCTGCTTTGGCCATTCCTGCGGGCTCAAGAGATTTTGGCCCTCAACTTTCCCCAGATCAACACCACACCGGTAATCTCCGGGGTGACGGCGCCGTTCACACTCGCGGTGAAAACCTGTGTGGTTGCCGGATTGATTGTTTCCAGCCCGATCTGGCTCTTTCAAGTTTGGCGCTTTATCGCTCCTGCCCTGTTGAGTAGGGAACGCAAATACGCGGCGGTATTTTTGGGTATTGGCATTCCGCTCTTCTTAGCGGGGGTAGCCGCAGGCTATTACATCTTGCCGCAGGGGATTTGGGTGATGATCTCGTTCACCCCTTCCAGCATCCCCGTTACCAATCTGCTCGAATTGAACGCGTTTTTGTCACTCACCTTGCAGCTGATGCTCATCTTCGGCATTGGCTTCCTCATCCCCCTTGTGGTGGTTGGGATGAACTTCCTGGGGGTGGTTTCAGCGAAGACCCTGGCCAAGACGCGACCCTACGTCATCTTCGGGATCTTTGTTTTCGGGGCGGTGGCTACGCCGTCGACCGACCCATTCTCAATGCTGGCGCTCTCGCTTCCGATGGGTGTCCTCTATGTGTTGGCCGAGGTTATCGCCCATATTCATGACAGAAGGCAAAGACGCGCCCAAAAGGAGCAGCGAAACGATAGCCGGTGATCGGCCAAACACCTGGTGGCTTCTTAGTTTTGGAATAAGAGCGGGTTAGAGTAGGCGTTTAGACGAGGGTCTACCTGGAAAGGGATAAATGACGACAGGCGATTCACCCACGGTCACTTTGGTTGTTAACCCAGCCGCCTCCTCTGGGCGGGCCAAAGCGCAGCTGCCAAATGTTGTGACGACGCTATTGAGCTCCTTGCCGGGTATCAATTTGCGCGTTTTCCAATCCACCAGCTTTGCCGACGCGAGGCTTCGCTGCGGGCAGGCGGTTGCCAACGCCAGGCCGGGACTACCAGGCCAGCTGGCCGATTCGCTGCTCGTTATGGGTGGGGATGGGATAATGCATTTGGGGCTCAATGCCTGTGCCGAGACTTCGGTGCCGCTGGGGTTGATTCCAGCAGGCCGGGGCAACGACTTTTGCCGCGGGGCAGGGGTACCGACCGATATCTTCCGAGCGCTAAAGGTGATTGCCGCAGGGCACACCGAAGACGTTGACCTGATGCGGGTGACGGGGGATTTGGCTGATGGTGCCGCCAAACGTTATGTGGGTTCCATTCTGAGCTCTGGTTTTGACGCCCGGGTCAATGCCCGGGTCAACCGGATGTCGCACAATATGGGCCAGTTTTCGTATACCTGGGCGTCTTTGGCCGAGTTGAGCATTTTCGAGCCGATCCCATACCGGCTGAACATAGACGGCGAACAGCTTGACCTCACCGCCATGTTTGTCTGCGTTGGGAACGCCGGGTATTTTGGGGGCGGCATGAAAGGCCTTCCGCACTTCGATATCTCAGATGGGATGCTCGATGTCACCATCATCCACCCGGTCAGCAGGCTGACATTCGCCCGTTTGCTGCCCCGGATGTTTTCCGGCAAATTCTCCTTGGACCCGGCCATTGAAATGCTGCGCGCCAAAGAAGTCATTGTCGATGGCGACGGATTGCTGGCCATGGCAGACGGTGAGGATTTGGGACGCATCCCGATTACCTGTTCGGCAGCTCCCGGCGCTTTGCGACTTTATCGCCCGGAGCAGTAGCATTCTGCGGCTGCTCTCGCGCAACGGGTATCGTTGAGGCGACATGAATGATCTATTGGCCAACTTCGAAGCTGGCTTTCCGTTTCCATTAGACGCCTACCAGCGCGAGGCTTGCGCTGAGGTGGCAGCTGGTAAAGGGGTATTGGTCGCTGCGCCGACAGGAGCCGGAAAGACGGTGGTAGGCGAGTTTGCCGCGCATATGGCCATCGCCAATGGGGCCAAGTGTTTTTACACTACCCCGATCAAAGCGCTGAGCAATCAGAAATACCACGATTTGGCTGCCCGCTATGGCGAAGGCCGAATCGGTCTCCTCACCGGCGACACCTCGATCAATGGCGAAGCCGAGGTGGTTGTGATGACCACCGAGGTGTTGCGAAATATGATCTATGCCGGCTCAAACACATTGGCAAATCTGGGCTTTGTGGTGATGGACGAAGTCCACTATCTCTCCGATCGCTTTCGGGGTGCTGCCTGGGAAGAGGTAATCATCTCGCTCGCGCCCACTGTGCAGTTGGTGGCCCTGTCTGCGACCGTTAGCAATGCGGAAGAATTCGGTGAATGGCTGGCTGAGGTGCGCGGCGACGTGGCCGTTGTGGTCTCCGAACGCCGTCCCGTCCCGTTGTATCAACACGTCATGGCCGGGCATCGGCTTTACGATCTCTTTGGGGCAAAAGACGGCGAAGTCAACGCCAAACTCTTAGAGCTGGCAAAGCAGGAAACCAGAGCGCTTCGCGATGATGCCCGCAATCCGCGCGGACGTTCTGGCAAGGGCAAGCGCCGGGTGACGTACGGTTCGGGACGTTTTGGAGGGGCTTCTTATGGCTCCCGGGATGACAGCGGCTCGCGGCTCGTGCCCAAGCGCGAAGCAATCTTGGATGAGCTGAACGAGCAAGATTTGCTGCCCGCCATCTATTTCATCTTCTCCAGAGTCGGCTGTGACAAGGCCGTCCGCCAACTCCTCCATGCCCAAAAACGTTTCACCAACCGGGCCGAGTATGCCCAGCTTGAAGAGATAGCGAACCGGCATACCGCGGCGTTGGGTGAATCTGATTTGCAGGCATTGGGGTATTCGACCTTTCTAGCTGCCTTTTGCCGGGGTATCGTGGCACACCATGCCGGACTACTCCCGGCTTTGAAAGAAGCGGTTGAGGAAGGCTTCGCCGCGGGCCTGCTGAAAGTCGTCTTCGCCACTGAGACCTTGGCTTTGGGCATCAATATGCCGGCTCGCTCGGTTGTTCTGGAAAAACTGGTGAAATACAACGGCGAGGGACATGTGGATATCACTGCCGGCGAATACACCCAGTTGACCGGACGCGCTGGAAGGCGCGGTATCGACGTCG
>JAITSW010000087.1 GCA_031287505.1 Propionibacteriaceae bacterium | reverse complement strand
TTCATCATCGATGTCAGGTAATCGGCAAGGGCTTTGCCCACCTGGCTTTCCAGAGTCTTTATATCAATGACCCCGGCGAGCTCGGAGAACAATTTTGCCTGTACTTTGGGACGGTTCAGATAGTTGGCGAAGCCGTCGGCGATTTCGGCCGGAGTGGGGATGGCGGGCATTTGGTCGGGGTTAGCGGGATCAATAGGCAATACGGTGGGCAGACTGGTCGGCAGGGAACTTGGGAATGCCGTGGGTAAAGTGCTTGGGAGCTCGGTGGGGAGAGAACTTGGCAATGCGGTTGGCAAAACGCTTGGGAGTTCGGTGGGCAAAACGCTGGGCAGCGTGGTTGGCAGCGCTGTGGGGAGGGTGCTGGGTAGGGCGGTTGGCAGCGCTGTGGGCCAACTCTCAGGCCAGTTCTGCGAACCGGGGCCGTACACCTCTTGCAGGTAATCGCCGATGAGCCCGCCCATGATCGACACTAACGCCGGTGAATCCACCTTGAGATCAAGATTGGCCAGCAAGGAGGCGAGATCGGGTGGTTGAGAACTTGGGGCAGACATGCCTGTTAGGTCGATGCCAGATGGATCGAAGTCCAGGGCAAGTTTGGAAAAATCCAGTCCGGACAAATTCGACGTGAATGCCTGCTCCAATGCTTCTTGGTCGATCTTGAGGAAGTCGGCGAAGTTGAAGCTGGAGGCATCCGGGTTAGCCGCGTCGTCGGCAAAGCTGTTGCCGGTAAAGACGTTGGTCCCAGGATTGGCTAGCTGTTCTTTGATGATCGGCGAATCGTTCGCCCGGGATATCAAATCGAAGGGAAGATCGGCCGAGTAGTAGATTCCGGCACCCAACGTGGAGGCCGAGGCATCGGGATTAGGGCGCACCACACCAGCGATTTTCAGGGTTCGCCCATCCGCAATTAGCTTCTTCATGTAGGCATCGTCAGAACGGCGGTCGGTCCAAACCTGGTATTCCGGATCCCATTGGTAGTAGTCGGCGGCTTGAACCAGCTTGAAATTGACCTCCATTAATTGCTCGAAGGTCACCTGCAGTTTGTCTTTGGGAGGGGTGACTTCTTCGTTGTTGGCAATTTGCTCGACCATCGCCTGCAACTCGGCTGAGTCTCGCAGACCCATCGCATACAGCATAAAATCTGGAATTCCGCCTGTCGGCATCAGCACCATCACGCATTCATCGGCTGATTGCGGCCAATGCCCACGTTGGATGTCGTACTGGTTGACGACCAGGTCTAGATTTGCGGGCAGCGGGGAGAAGATATCGGCACTCATTCCCATAGAGATGAGCGAATTGCCGGACGCCTCGGAGGAGATGCCCAAGGGTGAGAAAGCGCGATTTGGGTTGACTTGGTTGATGCCGGCCGAGGTGTCGGGCGAATAGATCTGCGGAGTCAGCGGGTATGAGTATTCAATGGAGTTCACCCACGAAGACATCCCAGATTCTGGCGATTCGAGATACGACTTGAGGCTGCCGAGGTCGTTTTTGCCCACCTGGCCAAACATGCTGGCCACCATCTTGACCTCATGTGCCCGATCCGGATTGTCGGCGGTGTCCCCGTCAGAGTTCCCAGCTCCCGTGCCGGAGCCGATCGCCAGCATAGCTGTCAGGTCGATGCCCTGGGATTGAATCGACAGCGGGTATTGCGAGAGCGTCTCTTCTTCGACTTTAGAGATGTAGGCGTTCACGCCGTTGGCCAGCGCCAGGATGGTGGCGATGCCAATTATTCCGATGGAGCCGGCAAAGCTCGTCATCAGGGTGCGGCCTTTTTTCGTCATCAGGTTGGTAAAACTCAGCGCGATGGCCGTCAAGAAGCCCATGGATGTGCGGCGCGTGGTTTTGGCTTCGCGTTGTTCTCTTGGGGCGTCATATGGGTGGGTGTCGGCAACAATCTTCCCGTCGGAAAGGGAAACGATGCGGTTGGCGTATTCGCTTGCCAAGTCTGGGTTGTGGGTGACCATGATGACTAGGCGTTCGCGCGCGATTTCCCGAAGCAAATTCATCACCGTCACGCCCGTCGCAGAATCCAAAGCGCCGGTTGGCTCGTCGGCCAAAAGGATTTCAGGGTCGTTGATAAGCGCTCTAGCGATAGCCACCCGCTGCATCTGGCCGCCAGAGAGTTGGTTCGGCAGTTTATGGAGGTGCTCGCTAAGCCCCACCTGTTCGAGCGCGGCTTTTGCCCTTTGAACGCGTTCTGCCCGGGCGACACCTGAGAGCGTGAGCGCCAATTCGACATTGGCTAAGACGGATTGGTGGGGGATGAGGTTGTAACTTTGAAAGACGAAGCCGATTCGGTTATTGCGATATGTGTCCCAATCGCGGTCTGAATACGCTTCAGTTGAGATCTCGTCGATGCTCAAGGTGCCGGAATCGTAGTGGTCGAGTCCGCCGACGATGTTGAGCAAGGTGGTTTTGCCGGAGCCGGACGGGCCGAGGATAGCCACAAATTCGTTATCGCGAAAGGAGATGGAGACGCCGTCTAATGCCGCTTGCTCGAAGCCGCCCGCGCTGTAGGTCTTGCGAACGCCGTCAAGTTGAAGCATCGCCGCATCCCCCTAGCAAATTGCCGACCTCTGAAGACTAATGTCTTGACTCTAGCGGTATTTGGGATACCGGGGTTTAGAGTCGCGGCTATAAGGCCAACACCCGGAGCTTGCGGTACTGGCCGGCTTGCGCCGTCCTGATTGAAATTAGCTTGATGCCGAGCTGGCTCCCGCGAAATGGAAGGTAGCTGCTTGCGAAGCAGCTGCTTGCGAAGCAGCTGCTTGCGGCCAGCGTTGGGTGATAACTTTCGCTTGGGTGAAAAACTTCACGCCCTCTGGGCCGTAGATGTGTGATTCGCCGAAGAACGAGTTCTGCCAGCCTCCGAAGGAATGGTAGGCGACCGGCACCGGGATAGGCACGTTGATGCCGATCATGCCCACTGGGATTGCGCGTTGGAATTCGCGGGCCGCGTCGCCTGAAGAGGTGAAAATCGCCGCGCCGTTGCCGTATGGGTTGTTCTTGATCAGCTGGATTCCGGATTCAAGGTCGGGAACTCTCAGCACGACAAGCACCGGGCCGAAGATTTCTTCGACGTAGCAACGCATGTCGGTGGTGGCCTGGTCGATGATGGTTGGGCCGGTGAAGAAGCCGTTCTCATAGCCTTTTGGCCTATAGCCCCGCCCGTCGAGAACGATCCGAGCGCCGGAATTCTCGGCATCGGTGATGGTCTCTTCGATGCGGTCACGGTCTGCCCGGGTGATGATGGCACCCATGTCGGCATCAGGATCGGTGCCGACAGCGACTTTGACTTCTTTGGCCTTTTGGACGGCCAAGTCTAGGAATTGATCTGCGATTTCGTCGACGACTATCGCTACCGGCAAAGCCATGCAACGTTCGCCGGCCGCGCCAAAAGCTGCGGAAACAACGCTTGCGGCGGCAAAGTCTAGATCGGCGTCCGCCAAGATGACGCCATGGTTTTTTGCTCCGCAAAGGGCCTGTACCCGCTTGCCGTGTGCGACCCCGATGTCGTGTAATTCCTTTCCGACCGGCGTTGAACCGACAAAAGAGAGCGATTTGACGCCGGGGTGGGTATCGAGGACGGCCACAGCGTGGCGATCGCCCTGGACAACGTTGAAGACGCCAGC
Source organism: Propionibacteriaceae bacterium (assembly GCA_031287505.1). Classification (GTDB taxonomy): domain Bacteria; phylum Actinomycetota; class Actinomycetes; order Propionibacteriales; family Propionibacteriaceae; genus Propionicimonas. Next base: position 1,332 of record JAITSW010000087.1, on the reverse strand, counting down.
TGGCAAGCCGGCTTTCGCCCATAGGCCGGCAATGTATAGCGCTGCGGAAGGATCTGCCTTGGCAGGCTTGAGGACGAAGGTATTCCCACAGGCGATCGCGACCGGCGCCATCCACATTGGGCACATTACCGGGAAGTTGAAGGGGGTAATTCCGGCGCAAACACCAATTGGCTCCCGGAAGGAAAAGACATCCATGCCGGTAGCGGCTTGCATGGAGAACTCGCCCTTGAGTAGGGAGGGAACGCCGCAGACATACTCGACAACATCTAATCCGCGGCCCACTTCGCCGGCGGCATCGGAGAGTACTTTGCCGTGCTCGCGGGAAATGATTTGGGCTAGCTCATCGGTGTGGGCTGCCAGCAGTTCGCGGAATTTGAACAATATCGCGGTGCGGCGCCCCAGCGAGCTCTGTGACCAGGAGGCGAAGGCATCTTGTGCGGCGGCGATGGCGCTTTCGACAATTATCTGGTCGGCCAATTCGGTCTGGCCGATTTGCTCGCCGGTGGCAGGGTTGTAAATGGGACTGAAGCCACTACCGCCGGTGACGATCTTGCCGCTGATGTAGTGGGACACAGTGTAGGTCATGAATCCTCCTGAGGCTCTCCCCGACAGTTATATGTAAGGGCGTTAGGTCAACTATATGTCTTAACAAATGGATTACCAACTTGGATATGCAAAAGCGGGTAGCCGATGACTACCCGCTGCTAAAGCTGGGCGTTAGTGCTCGTGAACTGTAATGTCGAAGAAGTATTGGTCGTACCGATAGCAGTGATCACCGAACTCAACGGGCTTGCCCGAAGCGTCAAAAGCTGTTCGAGACATCGTCAAGAGCGGATCGCCGGAACGCAGGTCAAGCAGTTTGCGCTCGCGGGCGGTTGGGTGGCGGGCGCCGATCATCTGATGCCCGATTGCCGGGCGAATCCCAGATTCACGCAAAACATCGTAGAGGCCGCGTGAGGTAAGGGCGTCAATACTGACCTGCACCCCAGGGGTTTCGGGTATCCAGTTGCGCAGCAAAGCCATTGGAATACCATCGGTAGAACGCAAACGTTCGATAAACGTTAGCGAGGTGTCAGCAGGCAGGCCAAGTTTCTCGGCAGCCCGGGTGTCAACAGTTCCCACTTCAAACCGCAGTACCTGGGTGTGCGGCACCCGGCCGCTCAAAACCAGGTCTTCGTAGAGGCTGGTCAATTCCGCCTTCCGGTGGATCGCTTTATTTGCCACCGTCGTCCCCACTCCGCGCCTGCGAATAAGCAAGCCCCGGCTGACGAGCTCGGCAATCGCCCGCCGAATGGTTGGACGGGAAAGGTCAAGGCGTTCTGCGAGGGAGAG
>JAITSW010000156.1 GCA_031287505.1 Propionibacteriaceae bacterium | reverse complement strand
TTTCTCGATTGGCTCTCCGGTGAGCGAGCGCAGGAAAACACACCTGTGCTCGCATCTGAACCATCGGCGGGCGATATAGAGCAAGCGCTCAGCGCTGTCGAAACACTCACAAGTTCTGCTCAATGCCCGACGCTTGTCAAGGCACGGGTAAGACACATTATCGCTACTCTTCGGCAGACTTTGCCCAGATTGGGCAGCCTGGGTTTGGGCAGCTTTGACGCCTATTCGGTGATAGCCACCGCCACCAACTACTTGCCTGAGGCCATCAACTCTTATCTCCGTCTGCCCAGCGACTGGGCCAACACCCGTCCGATAGTGGGCAACAAGACTTCTTTGATGCTCTTGGTCGAGCAGTTGGATTTATTAGACCGCACCACCACCGCAATTTTCGATGCCGCTAACGCTGCCGACGCGCAAGCCTTGATTGTGCATGGCAAGTTTTTGGCAACAAAATTCGCGCATTCAAATAACCCCTTGGCTCCTGATAGCGGTTTTGGGAGCCAGCGATGAGAGATAGCTTCCCCGATGCTCCCGGCGGGCCGGGCAAAGCCCTCGCGCCTAGTGAGGTAATGCCGTTTTTATCGCACCTGCGTAACTGGATCGTCGACACCCGACTGGCTCTTGACGAGTTGGACACGGCCATCATGGCAACTGGCCGCTCGGCTGAGTTCCAGCAAGATCTCACTTTGAGTTTGTCGCTGTGGAAGGCGGTCGGCAACGAGCAGCAAGCCCTTTTGCGCATTTGGGATTCCGGACGGGCCAACGCGAGTGGGTTGGCTAATCTAAACAAGGGGATTTGGGGACGGCTAGAGGGTACCCAGTCTCAAGCTTTCAACCTCCCCGAAGCCGGACGCCTGGTTGATCTTCTTGTCTTAGACATGCTTGCCCAGCTTCAAGGTGGAGCAGATTTCACTCAGGTCACCAGACGTATCAGAAACTTGCGGGTGGGTATCGAGCGCATTCGAGATCAAATCGGAGCGCAACGCACCCTGCTGCCAATCGCCACCCAAGATCTCTCAACCCTCGCTGACCGCTTAAGCCAAGTCGCTGCCAAACACGCCCGCGGCGGGGATGTTGTCGGCGAATTAGCCGCCCTGGAATACCAAGCCGCCCGCCTGGAAAGAGATTTGATCAAAGCTGCCGCCGCCGCGCATAACGTTGGCGCCCTCTTGGGCGTTGGGAAAAACCTATCCGCGAATCCCGCCGCTGATGGCCAAAAGTGCCCAGAGCCCGGCTGTTTCGGCGCTATAACTGAGAGCTACTGCAACGTCTGCGGGATGCGAATCGAGCAGCCAGCTCCACTCCCATCCTTGCCTGCGGGGCAAACGGAAACTAGTGCAGCCAATGAAGCTCTCACCACCGGAGCCATCACCGGTGATCGCTGCAATCAGCCTGGATGCCCGGGCACGATCACCGAGGAATACTGCGATATTTGCGGGGCTCGCTTCCTAGCCGAAGTAAAGCTCACCCAAGGTGAGAACGTCGCTGGCCAGTATCGCATCTGCGGGGTGTTGGGGCATGGCGGGCAGGGCTGGACATATCTGGCTCAGGATATGAACGTCGACAATCGCTGGGTCGTCCTCAAAGGCCTACTCAACCCCACCGACCCAAAGTCACGGGAGAGCGCAAGCGCCGAACGCCGCACCCTTGCCCGAGTGGGTACCCACCCGCAGATCGTTGAAATCTATAATTTCGTTACCCATCGGGGGGCTCAGTACATCGTAATGCAGTTCGTTCCCGGTAAATCTGCCAAACAGCTGCTCCAGGAGCGCACCGACGAAGCTGGCCAAAAGCACCCGCTCCCCCTGATCCAAGCGCTTGATCTGATATTGCAAACGCTGCCAGCGATAGAACACCTGCACAAGCAGGGATTGCTCTATATAGATTTCAAACCCGACAACATCATGATTGGCGAACGGGTCATGCTCATCGATCTCGGCTCGGTGCGCGAAATAACCTGCGCAGATGCCTTGGTGCTGGCTACGGTCGGCTATTCTGCGCCAGAACTAGAGAGAGACGGAGCCTCGGTGGCCTCCGATGTTTTCGCCATCGGACGCACACTGCTGCGTCTGAGTACCGACGAATCAACCATGTCTCACCCGGCTCTCCCCCCTCGAGACGCCGACCCGGTTTTGGCGGCGAATGCGGACTTTTACGCCCTTCTGGAACGCTGCTTGGCGCTAAATCCCGACGAGCGTTTTAGCTCAGTGGGCGAGCTGCGCGCCCAGCTTCAAAAGGTGCTGGGCGCTGGACAATCTCACCCGCGAGAGCCTATGCAAAATCACCGCGACCTAAGCGATAGTCACGTCCCGCGTAAGCAGTGGACAGAAACGAGGAATGATGGCTGAGTTTTTCTCCGAAGTCTTTCAAAACGAATACCTTCCCGAAGGTGGCACCGACGTCAATGCGGTGGTGGCTATCAAGCGAAGCCAAACCACCGCCGATGCGCTGTCGTGGGCAGCGGGCGAGATCATCGTGGTAGATAGTTCTGCTTCCATGAATGGGAAGAACTACGCCGCTGCGAAGCATGCCGCTGCGGCAGCCATAGACCAGATACCCGACGGCGTCGCCTTTGCGCTGGTCAAGGGCACGCATCGCGCCTATTTGGCCTATCCCAAAGTCTCACACGGCCCGGGCATGACGGTGATGAGTTCAACTGCCCGCGAAGAGGCAAAGCAGGCTCTAGCCGATTTGCGTCCAGATGGCGGCACAGCCATCGGCACTTGGTTGAAATTATCAAAGGCGCTATTCGAATCCACCTCAATCGATAATCCCCGGCATGTCCTCATTTTCACTGACGGCGGCAATCACAATGAAACTCCAGCTCAGCTAAACCAAGCGCTGTCGTCCTGCACCGGTTTCTTCACCACAGATTGGCTAACGCTGGGTAAGCCAAATGACTTGAAAGAGACGGGGGTTATTTGCGCTGCCCTGGGTGGAAAGGTCACCGAGTTACCCCCGCCAGAGCAGCTTGGTGCTTTACTAGCCCTGATTTTGCGGCAGCACTCTCATGCAATAGCAGCCCAGACTCATTTGCAGGTATGGACGCCTTTAGGTGCCCAGCTGCTGTACCTGCGTCAGGTCTCCCCCGACCTCAAAGATCTCAGCGGGAATACCGACGGCCAAAATGTCACTTTCGAAGTTCCAGATTGGGTGGTTGAAGAACGCGAATACCACCTAGGCGTGCGGCTTCCCCCGCAAGCCCTTGGCCGAGAGCAAATGGCGGCGAGAGTGTCCCTGCGGCGCGGCAGCGAAGTCCTCACCCAATCCAGGGTCTTGGCTAAATGGGTGCCGGCAACGGCCGTCACAGATTTTGACGTCTTTGTCCAACCACCAAGACACAGCGAACCGGTAAGCGCTGTTGAACGAGCTACAACGATTCTGCGAGCCCACGCTCAACCACCATCGCAATCGGGGCAAACAGGTCTGGCGGAAGATGCGATCCGATCTCAATCTCCGTCGAGTAATTTTACCGACCTTATCTGCGATCCCCCCGTCGAGCCTGCCAACGATTTGGCCACCACCCAGATTAGAGTTAAAAGGACTGGCGGCGAAAAGGTAGACATTCATGACTGACTTAGTATCAAACTCAGATGTGTTGTGGGTTGTTGAGCTGTGGATCGATCCCGACTGGTATGAGGTTCAAGAGGTCAGCGAACCTTTACCCTCTCCGGGGCTTCCTGAGATCATTCCAATTCTCAGCCAAGTCAATCTCATCGGGCGGGCGTCCCCTTCTAGGGGGATTGCCCCGGAAATTGAGTTGCAGCTCGACACGGGAGTCTCGCGACGGCATGCCCAACTCACTACCGACGGCACCCGCTGGTGGGTCGAAGACTTAGGCTCGGCAAATGGCACTTTCATTGGCTCTGCCGCCAACCCACTGCCGGCAATGCCAATCCCAGAGGGTAAGGTGGAGATCCACCCTGGTCAGTACATTTATCTGGGCGCTTGGTCGAAAATCCTAATTCGCCCCGCGGCGAGTGAAGAAGCTGAGGCCTTTTCTGCTTTATTGCCTGGATCTGATCACCAAGGCATTCATACATCCGAGAATGAGACAGGAGAAAACAGTGGAAGTTAAGGTGGGCATACAGAATCATGCCCGAGAAGTGGTCATTGCGAGCGCAGACGCTGCAGCTGATATTGAGAAGAGCCTGTCGAAGTCCTTGGCTGATGACTCTGTCTTGAAATTGACGGACGCAAAAGGACGGATTGTCCTTGTTCCCGCGAATGCGATTGCCTATATCGACATTGCCGAAGAAGAATCGCGGCAAGTTGGGTTTGGCCGACTCTAAGCCGCTAACTTCTTGGCAACGAAGTTAGCCTCGCCCCCCACACCGGCTTGAACCGGTAGAATGTCCGTTTGCGGGTACTCTTGTTGTTGCCCAGAGGAAGACCGTGTGCGGTTATGAAGTGAGAATATGACACAGATAGAGTTGAACCAAACCCCCGAGACGTTTGCCCAGTTGGGAGTTCACCCCGACATCATTAAGGCCTTGAAATCGGTGAACATCACTTCACCCTTTCCGATTCAGGCACTAGCCCTTCCCATTGCGCTTTCTGGCACAGACATGATTGGCCAGGCCCGTACTGGCACTGGGAAGACACTGGCATTCGGGATAGCGGCGCTACAGAGAATCAATGTGGCAGGCGACCCGGAGTTTGACCCTGAGTTGAAAGCCCCGCAGGCGTTGATCATGTGCCCCACCCGCGAGCTGGCGCTCCAAGTCGCCGATGATTTGACCACCGCGTCAACTTTTCGAGCGGCCAGGGTGCTCACGGTCTATGGCGGAGTGGGTTATGACATTCAACTTGACGCTCTCGAAAAAGGCGTAGACGTAGTTGTTGGCACGCCCGGGCGACTACTCGATCTAGCCAACCGCAAGTCTTTGGATCTGTCCAAGATCAAGATCTTGGTGCTCGATGAAGCTGAGGAGATGCTTGACATGGGCTTCCTGCCTGACGTGGAGTCGTTGGTGGGCAAGACTCCGCATTCGAGGCAGACGTTGCTTTTCTCGGCAACCATGCCCGCTGCGATCGTGGCTTTGGCGCGCAGCCAGCTAAACCAGCCCATGAACGTGCGCGCTGAAACACACGATGCCCAGCTCACCGTTCCTGACACCACACAGTTTGTCTACCGAACCCATGATCTTGACAAGCCCGCCATGATCGGGAAAATCCTGCAGGCTCCCGACCGCGGCCGTACCATCATCTTCACCCATACCAAACGTCAAGCCCAACGCCTTGCCGATGACTTGGCGGATCGCGGTTTCAAAGTTCGCACTATTCACGGCGACCTCGGCCAAGCAGCCAGGGAGCGTTCGCTAGAGAAATTCCGCGACGAAAGCAGCATTGACGTGCTGGTGGCGACCGATGTTGCCGCGAGGGGCATCGATGTGACAGACGTCACCCACGTCATCAACTACGAATGCCCAGACAACGAAATGACCTATGTGCACCGTATCGGCCGAACCGGTCGGGCTGGCAAAGACGGTATCGCGGTCACCTTTGTGGATTGGGCCGACGAAACTCGCTGGAAGGTGATCAGCAAAACTTTGAAGCTACCCTTCGAGGAGCCCGCCGAGGTGTATTCCACTTCCCCGGAGTTTTTGGCCGATCTGAAGATTCCCGAAGGCGCCAAAGCCTATTTGCGCGACCCTGAGGAGGCTCGCGCGGCTCGTTTAGAGCGCGAGGGTGCCAAAGATGATCGCGGTGGACGCAGCAGGGGGCGAAGCGAGAATCGCGGCCGAGGCGAACGACATGGAAACGCTGGTCGCCGAAATCATGACGGGCAACGCTCCGACGCGCCGGCTAAGGCCGGCAGCGACGACGCATCGGCAAGCAGCCGTCCTCGCAAGCGCAACGACCGCCCGCGGAAGCGGCTACGCAACGGCCGGCCGGTAGCCGAGAACGGGGAATAGCCTTTTAGAAGACCATTCCCATTGCTGCCCGGACTTCGTCCAAGGTGGCGTTGGCAATCTCGTTGGCTTTGGCATTGCCATCACGCAGCACCTGCAGCAAATAGCCGGGATCGTTGGCCAACTCTGCGCGTTTGGCCCGAATCGGGGCGAAATACTCATTGACGGATTCGGTCACTAGCTTCTTCAGCGTCCCAGCTCCCCCGTCGCCGATTTCGGCGGCGATAGCCTCTGGGTTGCGTTTGGCGGTTAGCGCAACCAGCATCACCAGATTCGACACCGCAGGGCGGTTCACAGGGTCAAAGGTGATATTCCGATCAGAATCGGTGACTGCCTTCTTTATTCGCTTAGCGGTTATGTCGGCATCCATACCCAGCTCTATGGTGTTGCCCCGCGATTTGCTCATCTTCTGCCCGTCAAGGCCCAATACATGGGATGCCTGAGAGAGCAGGGCCTCGGCTTGCGGAAAGATCGGGCGAGCCGGATCGACACGTCCATAACGCTCGTCAAAGCGACGCGCGACCACCCGCGTCTGTTCCAAATGCGGCAGTTGGTCTTTGCCCACCGGAACCAGGTTTGCCTTGCAGAAAAGGATGTCAGCCGCTTGGTGTACCGGATAGGTGAGCAGCAGCCCGGATAACGCCCGATCACCGGTAGCCTCAAGCTCCGCCTTGACGGTGGGGTTGCGCCGTAGCTCGGCATCGGTGACCAGCGATAAAAACGGCAGCAGCAATTGGTTCAGTGCCGGAACCTGCGAATGATTGAAGATCACGGTGCGGGCCGGATCTAGCCCCACCGCCAAATAGTCTGCCACCAGTGATAGCACCCGTTCGCGGATCGGCCCGGCATCGTCGCGATCGGTGATCACCTGATAATCGGCTATGACCACGAAAGTCTCAACACCGTCATTTTGGAGCCGCACTCGATTAGCCAGCGAGCCAAAGTAGTGGCCGATATGTAGATTTCCGGTGGGCCGATCACCGGTCAGCATTCGGATCTGCGATGGGTCTTTGCCGATCTGAGCCTCAATCTCTCGCGAGCGCGCCTCCGCACGCCGCAAAGACGCGGTTGAAGTCGAAGCGGCCAGTTGGTCTCCAGCGTCGAGATCGCTCATCGAATTAGCTCCTTGTTTGTAGCAGGCAAACATCAATTCTATTGCCTGAAGCTACAACGTGCTCAAAAGACCGCACGTGATAGCTTGTCAGATCTAAGATTTGGCCGCTCTTCGCAGGGAAATTCGACGAAGTATCTCATCGAGGGTCTCAGGCGTTGTGCTTTCACAACCGAGCTCGTGCCCGACTTTGCCTTTGCCGTGGTAATCGGACGAGCCGGTGACTAGCAGCCCCAGGCGCGCGGCGATACCTCGAAGCGCCGCTTTTTCATGTTCCGGGTGATCGGGGTGATTCGCTTCCAAACCGTCAAGTTGGTGTTGCCCGGCAAGCCGCGCAAGGACTTTTTCCGGCAAGGCAACCTCGCTGCGCCTAGCCCACGGATGTGCGATCACCGCGACTCCCCCGGCTCCATGCACCAGGTCGATAGCCTGTTCCAGCTTCATCGCGGGGCTGCGCACAAATGCCGGACGTCCGTCGAAGAGATACTTGCGAAAAGCTTCCTCACGGCTGGCCACATACCCCCTCGCCACCATGGCATCGGCAATATGCGGCCGCTGCAGCGCGCTGTCATCCGCCGCGACGTCTTTCACATCCTCGATAGTCAACGGCATGCCAAGCTCGGCCAATTTCTCCAAGACCTTGGGAGCGCGATCATTCTTGGCATTTCTATTGAAAGCCATCATCTGGGCCAACGGCTCATTCTCCGGATCGCATCCATAACCCAGCAGGTGAACGCTGGCACCATTGAATCTAGCAGTCAGCTCTATGCCGTCAATAAGGTGCAACCCCAGTGTGTCGGCTTGGCGGCGAGCCGGAGCCAAGCCGGAAAAAGTGTCGTGATCGGTCAAGGAAACCACAGATAACCCCTGCCTAGCTGCCTTTGCGATCAACTCAACAGGGGTGTCCGTCCCATCAGAAACACTCGAATGCGTGTGAAGATCGATGATGGGATGGCTTGGCAAAGCCATCAAAGCTAAGCCATGTGGGGATAATCGACGGTCTTGGGAGGAAGCAACGCCTCTTTGATAGACCGCGGGCTGACCCAGCGAATGAGGTTCCATACAGAACCTGCCTTGTCGTTGGTGCCCGATGCCCTGCCGCCCCCAAATGGCTGCTGCCCCACAACCGCACCAGTTGACTTGTCATTGATGTAGAAATTACCGGCAGCGTTGCGCAGGCCAATCTCGGCCGTCTTGATAGCCGAACGGTCGTTCGCAATGATAGATCCAGTGAGGGCATAGCGCGAAGTGCTGTCAATGTGCCTAATGATGTCTTCATATTGCGAGTCTTCGTATACATAGACACCAAGTAGCGGGCCGAAGAATTCGGTGGTGAAGATGTCGTTGGCAAGGTTCGTCGAGGTCACCAACGTCGGCCTGACATACCATCCCACCGAATCGTCATAGGTACCACCGGCAATAATCTGCGTGTCAGGCTCGCTTTTAGCCTTTTCAATGGCGGCCGACAACTTTGCGTAAGCCCGATTGTCGATGAGGGCGGAGGTGAAATTCTTGAAATCGCGGACATCGCCAACAGCCAAGCCTTCGGTTGCGGCAATCAGATCGTCCTTGATAACACCCCAAACGCTCTTGGGGATATAGGATCGCGAAGAGGCCGAGCACTTCTGGCCCGAATACTCGAACGATCCGCGCACAAGAGCTGTGACAAGCGCCTTGGGGTCGGCAGAGGAATGCGCCACAACGAAGTCTTTACCGCCGGTTTCGCCAACGAGGCGCGGATAGGAGCGATAGCGGTGAATGTTGGCGCCGATCTCGCCCCAAATATTCTGGAAGACGCGAGTCGAGCCGGTGAAGTGAATACCAGCCAATGCCTCATGGGCCAAAGCAACTTCAGAAACCTCGGCGCCATGGCCGGGCAGCATATTGATGACGCCAGCAGGCAAGCCAGCCTCAATGAAGATGTCAGCCACGACCGAAGCCGCAAATTGCTGGGTAAGCGCGGGCTTCCAGATGACGACGTTACCCATCAATGCCGGAGCGGCGGGCAGGTTGCCGGCAATAGCGGTGAAGTTGAAGGGGGTAATCGCATATACGAAGCCGTCTAGCGGACGGTAGTCCAACCGATTCCACACAGTCGCACTGTTTTCGGGTTGGTCAGCATAAATCTGACGGGCATAGGCGGAATTAAAGCGCAGGAAGTCCGCCAACTCGCAGGCTGAATCAATCTCGGCCTGTTGCGGCGTCTTGGCTTGGCCAAGCATGGTGGCGGCGTTGATCTTGGCGCGATACGGGCCGGTGATCAGCTCAGCGGCGCGCAAGAAGATGGCGGCGCGGTCGTCATAGGGGGTATTTGCCCAGTCAGGGGCAGCTGCCAAAGCCGCGTTGACTGCGGCCGTCGTGTCGGCAGCAGTTGCTTGATGCACGGTACCGAGAATGTGGGCGTGCTCGCTCGGCATAGTGACCTTGAGCTCGTGGCCAGAGCCGGGGCGCCGCTGCGCACCGAAGGTGCCAGTTAGCTCGATAGGCGCGCAATTGTAAGCACAGTCCAATGCGGCCTGTAAGTCGGCACGTTCCTTGGTTCCCGGCGCATATGAGTAGACCGGTTCATTTTTGGGCAGGGGTACAGCAGTAATAGCATCCATAGGGGCAAGTTTACGCTTTAAAGCAACACTCCCGCGCTCTATCCAAGTAGGTGCACCAGCTGCTTCCACTCTGCCGGGCCATACCAAAGGAGTTCGGCATCGTCGACCAACTCAATGACAATTGGGTCTTCCCAAACCTCGTCCAAAGTCCGGCCTTTTAGCTGCTGCGCTATCAGGGCAACGCGTTCGCCAGCGGGCTCATCTGCGAAGAGGGAGACCACTTGGGAGTACTTCAAGCCTGAGGCGCTCACTGTGCCGAAATCGTCACATCCGCCAACATAAGAGGCGGGCAGGACCGCGACAAGCCGCACCCCAAAGCTCAGCAAGCCGGCGATAGCGGCGATGTTAACCGCCGTGAATTCGGCCTGCTCGCCATCTTCGACGCGCAAGCCAAAGGCATCCAGCATCTCATCGGTAACCGTGAACGCCGGTAGCGGACCTTCGAGGTTCCCCTGCGTGGCAAAACCAGCTAGGAGTTCGCCGCTCAACGGCACAAAAACAAGCTTGCCCTCACTTTGCGAAGGTGACATAGCTCCTCATTCGCTTTTTGCCTCTGGGATGATCTTGGATGCGGCCAATGTGGCGCGCTGCCTAGCTGTCTCAATATCGTCCGCCGTAGCGACCGCAACGCCCATTCGGCGATGCGGCAACACCGCGGAGGGCTTGCCAAAAAGCCTGATGTCGCTTTCGGGAACTCTCAGGGATTTGTCCACCCCGGAAAAGGTCACCGCCTTACCGTTAAAGAGGGCGTAGACGACAGCCGAGGCGCCGGGACGCAACAGCGCGGTGTCCACAGGAAGCCCAAGGATCGCCCGGGCATGGAGCTCAAACTCACTGAGCCGCTGGGTGGCGAGGGTGACCAGCCCGGTGTCGTGGGGGCGGGGACTCACCTCGGAGAAATAGACCTGGTCGTCCTTGACGAAAAGCTCAACGCCGAAGACGCCCCGCCCTCCCAAAGCCTTGGTCACCTCGCCGGCAATGTGCTTGGCCTGTGCGAGAGCAGCTTCACCCATCGGCTGCGGCTGCCAGGATTCCACGTAATCACCCGATACTTGCCGATGCCCGATCGGCTCGCAGAAACATGTTTCGGCCTCGCCGTCGACATCCAGCGTGCGAACCGTCAGCAAGGTGATCTCGTAGTCGAAATCTACAAAACCTTCGACGATGACTTTGGCGGCGGACACCCGTCCGCTAGAAACCGCATACTCCCAAGCAGCCGGCAAATCCCCGGCATTGCGAACGACGGATTGACCTTTACCCGACGAAGACATCACCGGTTTGACCACTGCCGGAAACCCGATCTGCAGCGCGGCAGCGAGCAACTCTTCTTGAGAATTGGCAAAGGCATAGGGCGAAGTCGGCAAGCCCAGTTCTTCGGCCGCCAGGCGCCGGATACCCTCGCGATTCATCGTTAGCTGAGTGGCACGCGCGGT
>JAITSW010000148.1 GCA_031287505.1 Propionibacteriaceae bacterium | reverse complement strand
AACGAGGCAATTCTGGCTGATTATGAGGTAACTGCCACTCAGATGCCGATTGCACAGGCTAAGGCGTTGGGGGCGCAGGCAATGTTTGGCGAGAAATACGGCGAAGTCGTTCGCATGGTAGAGCTTGCCGGACCGTGGTCTCGCGAGCTGTGCGGTGGGACGCATGTGGCCCGGACGTCGCAAATCGGCCTGTTGGATCTGCTGGGGGAATCCTCGGTAGGCTCTGGGATTCGCCGGGTTGAGGCGTTGGTCTCAAATGACGCTTTTGCCGCCTTGTCTGCCGAGCGTGCTTTGGTAAACAACTTGGCCGGATTCCTCAAAGTCCAGCCCGACCAACTCGCTGACCGGGTAGCCAAGCTTGTCGAGCAGGTTAAGAGCACCGAAAAACAGCTCGCCGATCTCCGGGCCGCCCAATTAGCGGCGCAAATCCCGGGATTGGTTGCGGCTGGGCAGCGGGTAGGCAGTTTCCTGCTGGTAGGCAAGACCCTCCCCGGGGTCAACGGCAACGATTTGCGCGTCTTTGCCACCCAGGTCGTCGGTGAGCTTGGCGTCCAGGCCGGAGTCGTTGCCCTTATCGGCGGCGGGGAAAAGCCAGCGCTGGTGGTTGCCACCACTTCAGCCGCACGAGAGCTTGGGGCTAAGGCCGGCAAGTTGGTCGGTGTTGGCGCGGTGGAGCTTGGCGGCAAGGGTGGGGGCAAGGATGATCTGGCCCAAGGCGGGGGCTCTAACGCAGGCGCCGCCCCGGCTGCCCTAGCCGCTATAGCCGCTGCTTTGGATGTGTGACGATTCAGACATGCGCATAGGCGTCCGGTTGGCAGTCGATTGGGGTAAGGCCCGCATCGGGGTTGCCGCTTGCGATCAAGAGGGCATCTTGGCCTATCCGGTGGAAACTGTCGGCAACGACGAACAGGCCTTGGACAGATTGGCGTCTTTGATTCGGGAATACCAACCAATAGAGTTGATCCTGGGCCTGCCCAAGGCGCTGACCGGCGCAGAAGGGCTAGCCGCGTCGGCGATGCGCGAAGTCGCTGCCGTGATTGCCAAAGCTTTCCCAGGTCTGGACATCCGCTTGGTAGACGAGCGCCTGACCACTGTTTCGGCGGCGAAGTCGCTGCGGGCGGCCGGACGCAAGGCAAAAGCGCAACGCGAGATCATTGATCAGGCTGCTGCTGTGGCTCTGCTGACAGGGGCGCTAGAATCGGAGAAGCAAACCGGACTCCCGCCAGGGGACAAATTCATTGAGGAGATTTCGTGAGCGAGGAAAAACCACCCAGAGATTTTTCGGAATTTTGGAGATGGCTGCGCAACGCCTTTGCGGTATTGGTCTCGCTGAGCGTCTTGATTGCCGGCGGCTGGTTTGTCGTCGACAGGGTCAAGTCCATGATGGCCGAAGTCAAGACCTCCGAGGATTACATCGGTGAGGGTTCGGGCGAAATCGAAGTGGTTATTCCGGCTGGATCTGGAGGCAGCCAGATCGCTCAAATTCTCGTCGAGGCCGACGTGATCAAGACGGTGAAGTCGTTCCAAAAGGCCGCAAGGGCGGCCGGTGATCCGGTCATCCAAGCTGGCAAATTCAAGCTCCGCAGGCAAATGCCGGCGAATCTGGCTTTGACGATGCTGCAAGATACCAAGAACATAATCCGCAATACGATTCGCTTCCCGGAGGGGAACCGGCTTTCCCAGCAGCAAGCCCTTATCACCAAGGCAACTGGGATAAAGAAGAAGGACATTGAAAAGGTTTTCAACGCCCCGAAGACGGTGGGCGTGCCGGACTGGAACGAAGGCAAGACTATTGAAGGTTTCCTCTTCCCAGACACCTATGAGCTGCCCGACAATCCGACGGCAAAGGCGCTCACCCAAAGCGCCGTCAAACAGTTTAACGCGGTCATCAAGAGCTTGGACTTCACCGCCAAGGCGCGTGAGAACAAAGTCAGCTCGTATCAAGCGCTGATCGTCGCCTCCATTATCGACAAAGAGGTAAACCGCCCCGAGGATCGCCCAAAGGTGGCGCAGGTTATCTACAATCGAATCGCGAAGAAGATGAAACTGGAGATGGATTCCACCACCGCCTACGGCGTCGGAAAAACCGGGGTGATGGAACTCAGCTCTAAAGACCTCAAGTCTAAGTCCCCCTACAACACCAGGGAATTCGCCGGGCTTCCGCCTGGTCCGATCACCAGCCCGAGTAAGGCCGCCCTAGAGGCAGCCGTAAACCCGCAAAAAGGCAAGTGGCTGTACTTCGTCGTGGTTGACCCGGCTGCCGGGGATACAGAATTCTCCGAGACCTATGAGGATTTCTTGAAGTCGAAGGCCAAGTACAAGGCATGGTGCCAGGCAACGGATGAGAATTACAAAGTCTGCTTCGGCAAGGATCGATAGCCGGTGTTGAGCTTCGTTACCGCCGGAGAATCACACGGCAAGGCCTTGGTCGCGGTGTTAGAGGGCATCCCGGCGGGCGTCTTGGTTGCGACAAACGACATTCGCTATGCCTTGGCGCGGCGGCGGTTGGGTTTTGGGCGCGGGGCTCGGATGGACTTTGAGGCCGACGAAGTCACTTTGCTGGCGGGCGTGTGGCGTGGCAAGACGCTGGGTTCGCCCATAGCCATTGAGGTGGCGAATACCGAATGGCCAAAATGGGAAGAGACTATGAATCCGGACAGCGTGGAGGGACGGCCGATTCCCGACACTGCCCGCAGCGAACCATTGACCCGTCCGCGCCCCGGTCACGCCGATCTGCCTGGAATGCTCAAATACGGCTTCTCCGATGCCCGCCCAATTTTAGAACGCGCGTCCGCTCGCGAAACTGCTGCGCGGGTGGCAATTGGCACCGTGGCGGCAGCTTTTCTGCGGCAAGCTGCCGGTATCGAGATACTCTCACACGTGGTGCAAATCGGAAAGGTGAAGGCCCAGCCTTGGGAATTTCCAAATCCGTCCGATTTGCAGGCAATCGATCAAGATCCGGTGCGCTGCTTCTCACCGGTTGTAAGCGCCAGCATGCAGGAGGCCATCGTCGAAGCCAAGAATGCCGGTGAGACACTCGGCGGGGTAATCGAGGTATTGGCCTACGGGGTTCCGGTGGGCTTAGGCTCGCATACGTCTGGCAAACGCCGGCTAGACGCGCAGTTGGCTGGCGCTTTGATGGGAATCCAGGCAATCAAAGGTGTGGAAATCGGTGACGGTTTTGCGCTGGCCGCCCTACCCGGTTCGCGGGCCCATGATGAAATCGCCATGACCCACTCCGGGGTTACGCGCCTTAGCAATCATGCCGGCGGCATTGAAGGCGGCATCGCAAATGGTGAGGTCATCCGCTTGCGGGCGGCTATGAAACCGATCGCCACGGTGCCCAACGCCCTGAAGACGGTAGATGTTATCTCAAAAATTCCGACCCAAGCACATCACCAGCGTTCCGACATCACTGCCGTGCCGGCGGTCGGGGTGGTGGCAGAGGCGGAAGTGGCCTTGGTGCTTGCCGAAGCCTTTTTAGAGAAATTCGGAGGGGATTCCCTAACTCAAACCCAAGGGAGCTTTACCAGTTTCCTCAAAGAGATCTCCGCTCGAGGTCTGTGAAACAGAGGAAGACATGACTCATTGGGAGCCAATCGACGTTATCTCCGAACAGCCGTATCAGGTAATTATCGGCAAGGACGCCATCTCCCTGTTGCCGTCTATGGTTGACGGATTCAAGCGGGTCGCACTGATTTATCCGCCGACAATGGCCACAGCCGCCCAATCGATTGCCCAGACGCTCTCACCCGAAATCACCCACATGCAGGTGCCAGACGGAGAAGCAGCAAAGACCCCCGAAGTGCTGACTCGGTGTTGGTTGGCGCTCAGTGAGGCTGGTTTCACCCGCTCAGATGCCATTGTGGGTATTGGAGGCGGCACCACCACTGATTTGGCTGGTTTTGTGGCCGCGTCTTGGCTGCGGGGCGTGCGCTACATTTCCGTGCCCACCACCGTGCTGGGCATGGTTGACGCCGCTGTTGGCGGAAAGACCGGCATCAATCTGCCGTTGGGGAAAAATTTGGTTGGGGCTTTCTATGAGCCTTACTCCGTGCTGGGAGATGTAAACTGGCTGGCCACTTTGACCCAGCGAGACTTGCGTTCGGGATTTGCGGAAGCCCTGAAAGCGGGTTTTATCGCAGATCCAGATATCTTGGATGCTTTCGAGGCTGATCCGGCACTGCTTGCGAACCCAGATGAGCGACTCGGGGAGATAATCTCTAAGGCAGTGCGGATAAAAGCCAAAGTCGTCCAAAGCGACTTTAGAGAGAGCGTTTCCTCGGAAAATGGCGGGAACCCGTACGCGCTGGGCCGGGAATCGCTTAACTACGGCCACACGCTTGGCCATGCCATCGAAGTGCGCGAGGATTATCGGCTCCGCCATGGGGAAGCCGTCAGCATAGGCATGGTTTTTGCCGCTGAAGTTGCTTTGCGGCTCTCGCTGATAGATGAAGAGTTGGTCGCTAGGCACCGGTCGGTGTTGGCGCTTGCCGGATTGCCCACTAGTTATGACGGAGCCCCCTTCGAACTTATCCGCGAATCCATGAGGCTGGACAAGAAGACTCGGGGCTCAAATTTGCGGCTGGTATTGCTAAATGGCCTCAGACGTCCCATGATTGCCTTCAACCCCGAAGATTCCGTGCTGCTAGACGCGTTTCTGGCAATTAAAGGAGGCTAACGTGTACACCCCCGCCCACTACGCAATGTCTGATGAGGCAATTCAGGCTCTTTTGGAAAGCTCGAATTCGGGTGACTTGATAACCCAGACCCCCGAAGGCGGCATCTCCGCCACGTACACCCCATTTCTCTATGACCCGGCAATGGGCGAACATGGCTCACTGATTGGGCATCTGGCTTGGCTGAACGACGATTGGAAGAATACCGGCAAGGAAGTCATGGTCATCTTCCACGGGCCGGAAGCATACTTATCCTCAGATTGGCTACGGGAACCCGACGAAGAACAGGTAGTGGCGATTACCAACTTTGTCACCGTGCAAGTTCATGGCGAGATGATCGTCCACACCGAGCCCGATTGGGCCTTGGATGCCGTCAATCGGCTTTCGATACTCTTTGAGCCCGCCTACGACATCTCCGAGGTTCCGCCGCGGCTGCTCGCCGGGATGATGAAGGCGATGGTGGCCATCGAAATCCGCATCAGCCGAATTGAGGGGCATGCCCGGATGAGCCAGCAGAAAACACCCGATCGGATACGCAAGATCATTGCCGGACTGCGCTCGGTGGACAATGAAGCCGCGGCGAGTTGGATGGAAACATAGGCGTTGCCCAAAGCCATCGAAAAAGAAAAGATTGTGCAAGCTGCCGCTGCTAGGAAGCGTCTGCGGGGCGGGGGCGTTTGCCCCGTGGGCTAAGGCGCTGGCCACATTCGCCCGCAGCTACACCACCTACGACATGGCCTGGGAGGGGGGGCGTTTGCCCCGTGGGCTAAGGCGCTGGCCACCCAAAGATCTCAAGCACTGTCGGCCACTAGGCGTCTCGAAGGTGGGAAAGAACGGGTAAGATAGATCGGCGCTGTAAAAGAAAAGGAAAGTGAATATGGTCTCGACAAATGATCTAAAGAACGGCATGGTGCTCGATCTTGACGGGCAATTGTGGTCGGTAATCTGGTTTCAACATCACAAGCCGGGAAAAGGCAACACGGTCGTGCGCACAAAGCTTAAGCATGTTCTCACTGGCAAGGTTGTCGATCGCACATTCAACTCGGATATCAAGATAGAAACTGCCTCGGTAGACCGCCGCGAAATGCAGTATCTCTACCATGACGGTGATTCTTACGTCTTCATGGACAACGACACCTTTGACCAGCTGCTGCTCAGCGATGAGGTCGTGGGTGATTCGAAGAATTACTTGCTGGATAATCAGAGCGCAATCGTGGCCACCCATGAAGGCAACCCGCTCTACATCGAGTTACCCGCGCATGTGGAATTGGAGATCACCTACACCGAACCTGGACTCCAAGGCGATCGCTCTACCGGGGGCAATAAGCCGGCCACCCTTGAAACAGGGCTGCAGATTCAGGTTCCGCTTTTCCTAACGACTGGCGAAAAGGTTCGGGTAGACACCCGAGACGGTTCGTATCTTGGCCGCGCGCAGTGATCTGCCAGGCCGAGATTCAGTATGGGAACTGCTAAACGCGGGTCTGCCCGGCATAAGGCGCGAAAGCGCGCTGTAGACATTTTGTACGCCGCCGATCTTCTCGGGCGCTCAATTGACGAGGAGCTGTTGCACCAGTCTGATCCGGTCTTTACCGCCGGTATCCGAGATTTCACCGAGCTGCTGGTTTCCGGCGTTGCCGAAAACATCGACCAGATCGACGCGTCTCTTGAAAAGGCGTTGGCCGACTCCGGTTGGTCGCTGCCTCGCATGCCCACTCTAGACAGGGCGATAGCTCGCCTTGCGGCCTACGAAATATCGCTAAGCGATATTGAGAATGCGGTAGCCATCTCTGAGGCGGTGTTGCTCGCTGATGAGCTCTCATCCGGGGCATCGTCGGCATTTTTGAATGGGGTGCTGGGAAAACTTAGCAGGTCTGAGGTCTAAAGGCGTGGTATCTCTAAGCACAACTGTGGATTCGCTGGTAGTCTCGTTTGGGCTTGAAAAATGGTGAGGAAGTACATGCCAAGTTTCTTCGGACAACAGCGCGCGCGCGCACTATTGGTGTTGGAAGACGGCACCGCTTTTTCCGGGATTTCCTTCGGGGCGCCGGGAGAGGCCTTCGGCGAAGCTGTGTTTTCGACCGGTATGACGGGCTATCAAGAGACTCTCACCGATCCGAGCTATCGTCGCCAAGTGGTAGTTCAGACGGCGCCGCACATCGGTAACACCGGTTGGAATGACGAGGACGACGAATCTCGGCAAATCTGGGTGGCGGGTTATGTGGTGCGCGATCTCTCGCGGGTGCGTTCAAATTGGCGCTCCAATCGAACTCTGGACGAAGTGTTGAAAGCCCAGGGAATTGTGGGTATCTGCGAAACCGATACCCGGGCTCTG
>JAITSW010000081.1 GCA_031287505.1 Propionibacteriaceae bacterium | reverse complement strand
AAGGACGAAGAAATCGAAAAGTGGGTGCGCAACTGGATGACTTATTACAAGGTGGATGGCGAAGATCAAGAGGTGACAATTCCTGGTGGCAGCGGTATTGACTGTAAAGTTTTCCTCTTGAGTGTTGAAGAGGTAGATCAGTATTTGAAGTCTGATGATTTGAGGGTAGCCAGAGATAAAGATGGTGCGCCTGTTTGGTGGTCGTTGCGTTCGCCTGGCAGCAACCCGAACAATGCCGCGGCTGTCTCGCCGTCTGGCTGGCTGGACCGCAGTGGCGACAGTGTTAACGACGGTTCTGTCGGTGTGCGCCCCGCTTTGTGGCTGAATCCGTAATCCGTCATCGGCGAATCTGTAGCGGCGCTTGCGCCGCCTAATCCGACCCCCGCAGGGGGTCGGGAAATTATTTTTGAAAGGGATGGGTGTTGTTTGTGCCTGATGAACTAGTTGTGGTGACCAGAGCCAAAGAACTTGCCCGCTACGTCATGGATGCGACCAACAGGTCGCCGAAACGATTTCGATTCACCTTTGTGTCTCGGATGCAAAATTTGGCCTTGGACATTGTGGAAGACATCTTCCTAGCCAATGAGGTGTTTATCGGGAAAGATGCCGTCGCTGGTGCCACCTCTCGGCGGTTGGCGCTTCAACATCAGGCGTTGACAAAAACGAAGTTACTTGCCTATGTCGCAACCTGGAAAAGGTCTGGCACTTGGGAATCAGGCGAGCCAATGGTTTGCTTTGTATTACTTAGACGGATTAGACCGTCTCATCAAGGAAGAATTGAGAGTGAAACACTATTCACGCTACATGGATGACGGCGTGATCATTCATTCCAGCAAAGAATACCTCAGAGAATGTTTGAAGCGAATTTCTCAGTTTGCAGACACAGTTCTAAGGTTGGAGTTTAATGCCAAAACGCAGATTTCCCCGGTCAGCCAGGGTGTGAAATACCTAGGATTCCACCTTTATTTGACTGACAGCGGCAAGGTAGTTCGCAAAGTAAATGCCGATACTAAGGTTCGGATGCGCAGGTGCATGGCAACAATAGGTCTTCGATATGCCAATGGTGAGATGACTTTATCGGAAGTCCATCAGCGTGTCAGTAGCTATGTGGCACATCTGTCACAGGGTAACACCGATGCGCTACGCCGCGATATTCTAAATCGCGCAATATTTATCTCCCGAAGCGAATAGATGGTTGAGATCGTTTTGACGGGGCAGTCCCGACCGTACCATGCCCAACGCGTTTGAACTTTTCATGGGAAGAAATCGAATATTGAGCTCTCCGGTAGGCTTGCCCAATGAGCCAAAACGATCTGTACCAGGGGGACGGGCCGTTCTTGCTGGAGATACCGCCTGACGATGCGCCGAAATCGACCCGTCTTGGAGCCGATAGCGACGGGGTAGTTGCGGGAGGAGACAGCGAGGGTGCCGAAGTCGAACGGGAATGGTGGGACGACCCCGCTATGCCGTGGACTGGCAAGCCGGTTCGCGCAGATTACGCTTGTATTTGCTGGATTCTCGGAGCCTTCGCCGTCTCGATGGCCATGATGTCGTTTCAGCCGGTTATCTTGGCCGCCGCACCTCAATTCTTGGGCTCTTTGGGCTATCGCACCGGTTTGATCATGACTGGCGCGCAGGCGGCCGTAGGCGATCTTTGGTGGCCGCTCGTTCTCTTTCTAGGCAGCATTCTTGCGATGAAATTCGACTGGATCTACTGGTGGGCCGGCCATCGTTGGGGACGCACATACATCAACACCCTCTTGGGCAAGACGGAACGGGCTCGTAAGCGAAATGCCAGATTTGAGAGAATTGCCCGCAAATACGAAGTCGCCGCCATCGCATTGACTTATCTGCCCATCCCGCTGCCGGTGGGGTTGATCTACGTTGTCCTAGGCGAAGCTGGAACGTCGATAAAGAAATTCTTGGGCGTTGACATCATATGTTCGTTCATCATGGCTTCGATCTACATGGCTATCGGCTTTGCCATAGGCAAGCCGGCTGTGGACTTCATGGAGCAGTACGCAAAATACATGTGGTATGTCTCCATCGCCATCATCGTCGGTATCGTCTTTTTTGCCTTCTGGAACGTCAGGAAGGAACCTTTCGCAGACGAAACGGCACCCGAATCCACGCAAGCACCCGAGTTGGCAGATGCCGTCACGCCGGGCGAAGACAAGTAGGATCTGCCAAAATTGACCGAATAGGTGGACAGGCCGTAAACGGGATGCCGTCACGCTGGGCGAGGACAAGTAGTATCTGGCTCGTCCCCAGGAAGATAAGACCATCGGGACGCCCCACACGGCCGGGTTCGTAGGATCTGACTCAACCCCATTGGGATAAGGCCTTTGGAGCCCGAGCAGCCTTGGGGCGTTCGCCGTGGCTCGCTACCTGCAGCATCGGACCGGGATCACGATCAAGAAGCCCGTCCATCTCCTGCTGCCCTTGCAAACCGTGACGATCACCCTCCGCCGGCCAGCAGGTCACCGCCCAACCCCGCATCGACGACGACACCGCCAGCATCCTCACCAAGATCCCCGACCTCACGAGGCACTAAAACCAGGCCCCGGTGTGGAAGCCACGTTAAACACCCAGCCCGCCCGCAGCCAGGTGTGAAAAAGGGAGCGGGCGGGCTGGACGGTCTTGGCTACTTGAGCAACTCCAACTTTGCGGGGTCGTCGGCGAAAGCCTGCTTGGCGTTTGCCTTGGTGATCACAACCGGCGTTAGCTCATAGAGCGGAACGTCGATCTTTCCGTTGTTGGCGGTGCTGGTTGGCGGAGGTAGTTCTGCGCCAGACTGCAGGGCCTGGATGAGCACCATGGTTTGGGCAATCAGCTCGGGCGTTGGCTTGGCCACCGTGGCGTACTGCTTGCCTTCCCAAATGGAAACGACAGACTCATCTTCGGCATCCAGTCCGTCTACTACGGGGATGTCTTGGCCGGCGTCTTCGCAAGCGGTCAAGATCGCGCGGGCGATGCCATCGTTCGGGGTTAGGACGCCGTCGATCTTCTTATCCTGATAGTTGCCGGCGAGTAGGGATTCCATGCGCTTTTGGGCGGTGGCGTTGTCCCACTCTGCCGTGGCTACTTGGGTGAATTCGACCTGCCCGGAAACGACAACGAGGGTGCCGTCGTCAATCTTGGGCTGCAAGACCTCCATGGCGCCGGTGAAGAAGTTGGGGGCGTTGGGGTCGGCTGGGCCGCCGCCGAAGAGCTCGATGTTGTAGGGGCCGGCACCCTTGCGTTCTGCCAAGCCGGCGAGAAGGGCCTCTCCCTGGACGCGTCCAGTTTCAATAGAGCCGTATTGCGTAACCGCGTCTACGGCGGTGGTGTTTTCGAGCAGGCGGTCGTAGCCGATGATTTTGATGCCGGCGTCCTTAGCCTTTTCGAGGACGGTGCCCAACTGTTTGCCGTCAATTGGGGCGACAACCAAAACCTTGGCACCCGATTCGATCATTGCCTCAATCTGCGACTGCTGTTGTGGGACCTTGTTGTCGGCGGCCTGGACGATGGGCTTGTAGCCGGCTTCGGTGAGTGCGGTGGCAAACTGAGTTTCGGCCTCTTTCCAGTTTTGGGTGCCCAACCACGGTAGGGAGACGCCAATGGTCGAGCCAGCCTCGAAGCCGCCGGTAGCGGCTGTGGCTTCATTCGACGCAGACTGTGGCGGAGTTTCGCCGCGGGTGCCTGAGCAGGCGGCAAGGCTTAATCCTAGGCTTATAGCTGCGGCAATCACCACAGCTTTCTTTGTCAACTTCACTGTTGTTCCTTTCCGTTTGACCGGTTTGTTTTTTGGACGGATTTCGTCCGGGTTTTCGCCACAGCCGGTAAGGCTGGGGAGGATTTCTTATTGGGTGGGAAGTTCTTTTGCACCGGGCACTGCCGAGCTGGAGGCAGCATCCGGAGATTCTGGTTTACCTGATTCGCGATTGCCGAATAGGTGGCCGATGATTGACTTCTTGCCTTGGCGCTTGTTGTAAACGTCGAACGCGACAGCGGCTAGCAAGACCAAGCCCTTGATCACCTGCGTCTTGTCAGATCCCACGCCTAAGAGCATGAGCCCAGAGTTGAGGACGGCCATGACCAGGCCTCCAACCATGGTGGCGACGACCGTTCCGATTCCGCCTGAGACCGCCGCGCCCCCGATGAATACGGCCGCGATGGCGTCGAGTTCCCAGTTGACGCCATCGGATGGGCCGGCGGAGGTGGCGCGCCCCACGAACATGACGCCGGCAAGCGCGGCTAAGAAGGACATATTCACCATGGTGAGGAAGTAGGTCTTTGGAACATTCACCCCCGAAAGGGCGGCGGCAGCCTTATTGCCGCCGACTGCGTAGATGTGGCGCCCGTATGCCGTGCGTTCGGTGACTATGTGGTAGACGATAACCAGGACTACCAAGATCAACCCCGGGACGGGGAACGAAGTCCCAACCAAACCAGAACCATAAAGATAAGCGGCATAGCCGATCACGGCGCAGAGCAAGACAACGCGGGTGATGACCGTCCACAGCGGGGTTTGGGAGCCGGTGCGCTTCGCCTTGTTCCATCCGTTTAGCTGCAGCCAGGCCACAGCTGCGATGGCGATGATTCCCAAGAGCAAAGTGGAGTTGTTCAGGCCGGTATCCGGCCCCCACTCCGGCAGGGATCCGGAGCCGAAGAAGCGGAGCTCGTCAGGAGCCGGGATCGAAATGGAGTTTGAGATCCAGATGACGCCGCCGCGGAAAATCATCATGCCCGCCAAAGTGGTGATAAATCCGGGGATGCCGACTTTTGCCAGCCAGAAACCATGCCATGCGCCCACAGCCACCCCGAGGAGTAGCCCGACTAGCGCCGCCCCCCACCAGGGCAGACCCAAGTCTCGGGCGCAGATCGCCACGACCATCCCGCAAAAACCCGCTACCGAGCCAACAGACAGGTCGATGTGCCCAATTACTATGACCATCATCATGCCGATTGCCAGAATCAGCACATAGGCGTTGCCCGAGAGCAGGTTTTGGAAGTTGGACGGGGTGAGCATGCGTCCGCCAGAGGCAATGTGGAAGCCGACTATTAGCGCGATCAGGACGATGACCATGGTGTACTGGCGCAGATCGCCGCCGAATATTTCTTTGATGCTTTTCATGTGTTTGTCCTTGTCTGCGCGTTAGCGGGGGGTGTTGGAAGTGGTGGTCATCAGACGCATGAGCTGTTCCTGGGTGGCACTATGGGCTGGTACTTCTCCGGTGACCGCACCTTCGCAGATGGTGTAAATGCGGTCTGACATGCCCAGCAGCTCGGGCAACTCGGAAGAGATAAGCAGGACGGCCTTGCCATCGTCGGCAAGCTGGTGGATCAAGCGGTAAATCTCAAACTTGGCACCGACGTCAATGCCGCGGGTGGGCTCGTCCAAAATCAAAACATCGGGGTTGGGGAAAAGCCACTTCGCCAACACGGCCTTTTGCTGATTGCCGCCGGATAAGGTGCT
>JAITSW010000049.1 GCA_031287505.1 Propionibacteriaceae bacterium | reverse complement strand
CGTAGCTGGACGCGTCCGAGTTGAAGATCTCTTTCCAGGTGCCCGCCTTTGGCAGACCCAGCTTGTAAGCCGTCCAGGGCTCGGATGAGAAGTTGACGGCGATGGCTACCACGTTGCCTTTGCCGTCTTTGCGCAGCCACGAGTAGGTGTTGCCGCCGGAGTCGTCGGCGTTGACCCACTGGAAGCCATCTGGATCGGAGTCGCACTCATAGAGGGCCGGATGCGAGCGGTAGAGCTTGTTGAGGTCTTTGACGAGCAGCTGCAGGCCGTGGTGTCCCCATAGGCCGGTAACCCACCACTCTAGGGAGACGGATTCGTTGAATTCTGGACGTTGGCCAAACTCGCAGCCCATGAAAATGAGCTGCTTGCCCGGGAAGGCCCATTGGAAGGTGTAGAAGGCCCTCAAGGTGGCGAACTGCCGCCAGGAATCCTGTGGCACCTTGTTGATCATCGAGCCCTTGCCATGCACAACCTCGTCATGGCTGATCGGCAGAATGAAGTTTTCGGAGTAGGCATACATCATCGCGAAGGTCATCTCATGGTGGTGGTATTGCCGGTAGATCGGCTCTAGCTGCAGGTAGCGCAACGAGTCGTTCATCCAACCCATATTCCACTTGAATCCGAAGCCTAGACCGCCCCAGCCAACGGGCTTGGTGACCCCGGCGAATGAAGTGGACTCTTCAGCGATAACCGTTACCCCGGGAACCCGTTCGTAGAGGTGGTTGTTGACGTAGCGGATGAAGTCGATGGCCTCAAGGTTCTCGTTTCCGCCGTAGATGTTTGGCACCCACTGGCCCTCTTCCCGGGAGTAATCCAGGTAGAGCATGGAAGCCACGGCGTCGACCCGCAACCCGTCGATATGGAACTCCGTCGTCCAGTACAAAGCGTTGGAGACTAGGAATGACTTTACCTCGTTGCGGCCGTAGTTGAAGATGTAGGTGCCCCAGTCTTTGTGCTCGCCCTGGCGCGGGTCAGCATGCTCATAGAGCGCGGTGCCGTCGAAGCGGCCCAAGGCCCAATCGTCCTTGGGGAAATGGCCGGGAACCCAGTCGAGGATGACGCCGATGCCAGCCCGATGCAGGGAATCAACCAAGAAGCGAAATTCATCCGGACTGCCTAAACGCGACGCCGGCGCGAAATAGTTGGTGACCTGGTAGCCCCAGGAGGGCTCAAAGGGGTGTTCGGTGACTGGCATGAACTCGACATGTGTAAAGCCCTGCCATTTCACATATTCGACAAGCTTGTCGGCCAGCTCAAGATATGTGTTGACTTCACCGCGCCGCCAAGCGGCCAAATGCACTTCGTAAATCGACATGGGCTCTTTGTAGAGCTGGGCCTTGGCACGCTTTTCGATCCAGGCATCGTCACCCCAAGCAAATTTGCTCTCATAGACAATCGACGCATTCGACGGAGCCTGCTCCGCAAAGAAAGCCACCGGGTCAACCTTTTCGTGCCACTGGTCGTCCGCACCCAAAATGTTGTACTTATAGAGGGTACCCGTGCCAATGCCCTCAACGAAAAGCGCCCAAACGCCACTTCCGGGGACGAGGTGCATATCATCACCCGTCCACCAATTGAAATCGCCGTTGACGCGTACCTGCTTGGCATTGGGAGCCCAAACGGCAAAGCGAGTGCCGTGCAGTTCGCCACGCTCGTCGTCGTAAACGGTTACCTCATGTGCGCCTAGGCGGCGCCAAATCTCGGTATCCCCGCCACTGTGGAAACCTTCTAAATCCCATCCGGTAAGACCGCCGGTCAAATTGTGAGTCATGGGCTCTCGCTTTCGTTATAGGTCAATCTTGCCTTGTGGTCTCGGATAGTTCTACTTTTTGCCCAGACTCGCAGACTTGCGCTACCGATATGTGCGCGTTTGATGATTCCAGCCTTCTAACTGAACCGTCCCGGGGACTGCCAGATAAACCGTGGGCGGGGTTGGCTTGATCTGCCGGGGTGTGCCTCTAGCAATACGCGTATACCGAGCCTCGGGAATGCCAAGTGGGCAGGGTTGGCTTGATCTGCCGGGGTGTGACCTGGCGGGAAGATAGTCAGCATGTCGTCCATATGGTTGATATGGATCGTGGACAACAGCAGCTGGCACGCGGGCTGGTCGGGAAGGCTCGTGGCGGCGGGTTGAGTATGGTCGGCTCGGACGCGTTGTTGGCCGGGTTGGCAAAACGTTGGCCGATGGCTGGCGGGGAGGTCGCGCCAGGTGGTGTTTGGTTGATGGCAATCCGGGCATTTTGTACAAGGAAAACACAGAATTTCTCTAACATAAGAATAATATGTGAGCCTCGTCAGCTGCTTGAGTGAGGGTGTTTCGGAAGATACACTTATTCTTCATTGAGGAGGGTGTTATGGATGAGGCGACCGGGGAGTCAGAAAACAAGAAGCGTAAGAAGGGGATATTATCTCCAGCCCTAACAGTTTTTGCCGTTCTTTGCTTATTGTTTGGGTTGGGGACGATCGGTTATCAGATGCTAGTGCCACCTGAAGGCGCTTCGACCGATATGGCTGGCAATTGGGTGAAGCCGGAGGAATCAATTTCCGAAAAAGAACTACAAGCTATGGCTGCCGAACCTGAGATCAAGGGAAAGCGTTTTCAAGTCCCCTCAGTTGGCTTGGACGCACCTCTTGGCGCAATGAATTTGGTTGGCGACACTATCAATCCCCCAGGGTTTCACAGTGTCTTTTGGATTCGCAACATGGGTGTTAGCGTCCAAAATGCCGATAAGGGCACGGTCTACCTGGTCACCCATTCCCTCCGTAATGGGGGTATGGGTCCTGGCAATTATCTGATTGATGTCGAAAATGGCAAAGGCAGAGTCGGGGTGGGAGCCGATATGTATATTGACAAGGTGAAATACACTGTCACGGAGGTTGTTTCAGTTCCAAAATCCAAGATCGGGTCGGCGGCTGGTGTTTGGGACCAATCCATTTCAGGACGCGCAATAGTTATCACTTGTTTACAACGAGTTGATAATGGTGCATCGCGTAACAATATCATTATAATCGGAAAACTATCTAAATGATAGGAGATGCATAGTAGGGGAGGTTAGGCTAGGTGAGGTAGTAAAGGAGAATTAATGAACTACCAAAAAACTAGCGATAAGACTAGAAGAATGCGTTTTGGCAATAGAGCGCTAGCATTATTTATATCCATCCTTTGTGCAATGAGTTTCGGGGCTTTTGGGGCAACGGCAGCCGTTGGAGCTAAGATAGATACCGCTTGGTACGTCCCCACGAACACAAAACTACAAACCTTTCACGTAAATGTCCCAGGCCTTCCAAAGGGCTTTCGGGAAACTGACCCCACCTTGCATTATTATTACTTAATAGGTGCTGACAATGTAAAAAGGGCAATTTATTGCATTGAGATTGAAAATCATCTATGGGGTTTTAACCCAACGCCTTCGGATACGCCAAAACGACAGCTTTCCGCAGAGCAGGAAACACTAATGAAATACGTGCTATTGCAAGGTCGCGAAATAATTGACCCAAGCGATGATGATGCGGTGACAAACTTTTCAGCGGTACAAATAGCTATTTGGTTGATAGCAGAGAATCTCCACAAAGACCAAGCCGTTTTAGACGCCGTGCTTTTCCCGGCCACCGGTGATCATCTGGACTCGGCGGGCTTCGCCCAGAACCTTGAGATCGGCAGGCTGGGTAGAAGTTTCTTGAACTTCGCGATTGCCCGCGCTGCGGGGTCTCAAAACCTCCAGCCTTCCTTCACCTCTGATAGCCCAAGTTCCGCGCCGACTTATACCATGCAGGCAAAGGACGGCTCCTATACCGTCTCGCTGGAGGATACGCATAAGCTACTTGGAGACAACTGGTTTGCCGGCCGCTTGACGGTTGCAGACGACGCCGGCCACAAAATCGCCGTAAATGGAAACACCATGACTGTTACCGGTTCTCCGTCGTCAACCGCGCTGATTAGCCTGAAAAACGAAGAGCCAGTTGGAAAAGTGCAGTACATGAAAGAGTCGACGTATCAGGAGACCATACATTTCCTATACACAGACCGTAAGACTGTTCAGTACTATTTCAAGGTCGAGGCGTCTACAGAGCCCGGAACTCCCACGCCCACACCGACTCCCACACCGACACCAACACCGACACCAACTCCCACACCGACACCAACACCAACTCCCACACCGACACCAACACCAACACCCACACCTCCACCAGCAACTCCCACCCCCAGGCCATCCTCGCCTATCAAAACACCCGAGCCGAGTAGGCCCCCGTTAGTGACGACCGGCGGTTATGCGGTGAGCAATAACCTGCTATTAATTGCCGGCGGTATTGCGCTGGCGCTTTGCAGCGGCGGGCTGATCATATATGTGAGGCGAACGCGGGGCTAGCACTATTTAGCAGCACTAGTTGATGGTGTTTTCGAAACATGCAGAATATGTGCCGGATTTTGAGGAGTTAGCCGAACGAAGTTATGAGAGCCCCAAACAAACCCGCTGCCGGTGAGCTGGTCCATTAATGAGATAGCGCCATGCCAGGGCACCCCGAGAACGTCTGGATTGAGCATAACCTCGCCCTCTTCGGTGTATTCGGGATTCAAAGAACAGACCACAATGACAACATCGTCGCCGTCTCGCTTAGAAAAGGCGATGATGTTGTCATTGGACGTGGTGTGGAAGTCGATCTGGCGCAACTGCTGCAGTGCGGAATGCTCTTTGCGAATCTTGTTCAGCACCCCCAGCAGCAGGTTGAGGTTTGGCTCGCGGGTGAAATCGCGCGGACGATATTCATATTTCTCAGAGTTCAAATATTCCTCGCGGTCGGGATTCAACGGCTCGTGCTCGAAGAGCTCAAAGCCGGAATAGACGCCCCAAGCGGGGGAAAGGGTGGCAGCCAGAATTGCCCGGATGGCGAACTCCGCCGGATTTCCGCTGTGTAGGTAGAGCGGGTTGATATCAGGGGTGTTTACAAAGAAATTCGGACGGAAATAGCCCGCCGTTTCACGGGAGAGTTCGTTGAGGTATTCGGTGATATCCCAACGTTCGGCACGCCAAGTGAAATACGTGTACGACTGATGGAAACCGACTTTTGCCAATGCTTGCATCATGGCCGGTCGGGTAAACGCCTCCGCGAAGAAGAGCACCTCGGGGTGGGTATCGCGCATTTCCTTTAGCAGGCGGGCCCAGAACACCACAGGCTTCGTGTGCGGGTTGTCTACCCGGAAGATTGTCACACCATGGGAAATCCACAACTCTATAATGCGTAAAACTTCGGCATAAATACCTTCAGGGTCGTTATCGAAGTTGACCGGGTAAATGTCCTGATACTTCTTTGGCGGGTTTTCGGCATAGGCGATGGTGCCGTCCGGGCGGGTGGTGAACCATTCCGGGTGGGAGGTGACCCACGGATGATCCGGAGACGCTTGCAGCGCCAAATCCAGGGCAACCTCTAAGCCCAGTGACTTTGCTTTGCGGACGAAGCGGTCAAAGGAGGCGAAATCGCCCAAATCCGGGTGAATCGCATCGTGGCCGCCTGCGGGGCTGCCGATCGCCCACGGGGAACCAGGGTCGTTTGGGCCGGCGGTGAGTGTGTTGTTCTTGCCTTTTCTAAACGACGTGCCAATCGGATGGATCGGCGGCAAATAGACCACGTCAAAGCCCATAGCAGCAATGTCCGCGAGCCGTTTTTGGCTGGATGCAAAGGTGCCGGACTTCCAAGTGTCGGTCGATTTCACGTATCTTGATCCGACCGAGCGGGGGAAGAACTCGTACCAAGAGGCAAACAGGGCTTCCTTGCGGTCAACGTAGAG
>JAITSW010000034.1 GCA_031287505.1 Propionibacteriaceae bacterium | reverse complement strand
AGTGGGGGCTTGGCCAAAACCGGGCAAAATCTCAGTTGCCCGGATAATTAGTGGGATAGGTGACGCCTTCTTTCATCACGAAGGAACACTCGCTGAGTGCCTCTTCGTCAGTTAGGAGATCGCGGGCCCAACCAGACAAATCGGCGGTCTTGCCTGGTTCGATGCTGCCAAGTCGGTGTCCCAGACCCAAAATGCCGGCGTTAACGCTTGTGGCCGCTGTCAAAGCTCGGAACGGATCGATACCGGCATGTAGCCAGCAGGCGTATTCATACCAGCTCTCGTAGGCTTGATGCACTGCCACCAGATCGGATCCGAACCCTAAACGGATCTTGGAATCAGCCATTATCTGCCTACTGTCAGCCAGCTTAAGCGCGTAGGTACGCAGTTTTTGCTCAAACTCAGGCGGTTTCTTTTTCAGGCTTTCTTCGTCTAGGTCAATAACTTCGTCGTAGGGAGAGAAGGTTGGGATCACGTAGACGCCCGCCGCTTCGATGCGGCGCGCAGTTGGCTCATCGATCATTGCGGCGTGTTCTAGACCATCAATGCCGTAGTCCAGCAGCAGGTTGATTTCCGGCGGGGCATAGACGTGCGCTGTCGCCGTTTTTCCAAGTCGATGAGCTGTGTCGATAATGGCTTCCACTTCCGCCGGGCTCAGCTGGGATTCCTCCGGCCCGTCGTTGGGGGTTGCGAATCCGCCCGACATGAAGAATTTGATGAAATCGCCGCCGTACTTGAATTCGCGACGGACAGTTTTGCGGAAATGATCCGCGCCAGAGCCGATGTGCGGCATCTGAATGAAATCTGCCCGCCCCGGATTAGAGACGAAGAACTGGCTGTAATCAGCATGGCTTCCCTCAGCGCCAAGCATATGGGCGGCAACCACCATTCTCGAACCAGGGAAATAACCCTGGTTGATCGCTCTTTTCACATCAACGATTCCGAAACTTGGATCGAGCAATCCCATCGCCCGGATTGTGGTGAAGCCCCGTTCCAAAGTGCGCTGGGCGGTATGCAGGTGACCCAAGGTGATCCAGTTTGGCGAGGCGGCAAGAAGGGGGTACATATCTTGCCACCGGAAGATGTCGGTGTGAATGTGGGCGTCAATCAAACCCGGAGTTAGGGTGAGATGGCTCAGATCAATCACTTCGGTATCTGCCGGACGATTCAAATCACGGCCAACCGCAACAATAGTGTCGCCCTCAACCAAGACTTCTTCGTCCTCGCGAAATTCTGGGTTGATCCCATCGAATAACCTGCCCGCATGAATGAGGAAAAATTGCGGCATTGCCGAAGCTCCCTTCACTTGCCTAAAGCCAGTCTGCGGTGGCGCTGACTCCTGACTCCCTAATCGGCAAGACTCACACAGCCTGATTACGGCTAAGTAACGAAAATGTTTGATAAGAAACCACTAAACGTTCGGAAAAGACACACATTTTTGCCGCTAACTCCCAAGCCGCCAGCACACCAGACGACACACCCGAGCCAGACACACATTTTGTCCATACCCCCAAAGGATGGGCCGGAAGAAACAGGTGACACGCCCGGAAAAGACACACATTTTTGCCGCTAACCCCAAAAGGCCCCCGCGCACCCGGAAGAGCTCACTTACTCTTGCTGCCTTCCGGCCCTGGGAGGGTTGGGTGAGGTACCGCCGCACGGGGAACCAAAGCCAACTCTACCAAGATCTCAGGCGCACCGGCTAATGCTATTTCACCAGTCGGTGCTGGTCAGCTGCCGCACTTGATCCAACTGCCTGTTCGCGGACAGGCGAAGCTGAGCCATCGAGTTCCAGCCAATTCCAAGGCTAAAGGCTTTATGCAACGGCATCCCCAAGGTGCGACACAGGGAGGAGCGAATGACTCCAGAGTGGGTGACTACCGCAATATTGCCCGGTTCTTCGCCCGCAAACCTTTCCCGCAGATCCTCTAGGAAGGATCCGACCCGAGTGTGCAGCTCGTCAAACGACTCGCCCATCGGCGGACGTTTTGTGACAAAATCAGCATCCCAGAGGTCGAATTCGGGGACAGGGATCTCTGCCCAGCGCCGGCCTTCCCAGTCTCCAAAATTATGCTCAACTAGGCGTTTGTCCACTTCGGCCTGACCGGTAAGGGTATCGGCCAGCTTGCGGGCACGCTGAAGCGGACTGGTAAACCAATGATCTATCGATGCCGGGAGGGCGGCCGATATATGCGCGGCGGTTTCATTCAGGCTCTCATCACCCACATCCAAGTCGAGGAGCCCATAGCAGACTCCCGGCTCCACAAGTGGGCGCGGATGACGAATCAGGTAGACGTTGACAGCCGAAACTGAGTTGATTGCCATACTAGATAAACCTCGCTAATGCCAAGATGGCCAGCAAAATGCCCACTTCGATGATTTGCTGCGCCGCACCCAAGCAGTCTCCAGTGTATCCGCCCAGCCGTCGGCGGAACCAGGCCGCCAACAGCACCCGGATGAGGAAAGCTGGAATCAGTGTGGTTAGGCACCAAAGCCGAGTCGGATTTCCCAGAAAAAGTAGTGCTGTCAACAGCAACCAGAACGTGGCGAGAGCCAAGCCCCCTTTGGAGATCTTGCGCCCAATCGGCTTGACTTTGCTGGTCGCATCGGCGCGGGCATACTCGTCTTTGAAGATTATCGTTGTCACACACCAGCGGCTGGCAACATGCGCGAAGACCAGAGCGGCGAACCATGATCCGGATTCGACCAAAGAGACCACGGCAAAGAATTTGAGCCCCAAGAGCATTATCAGGGAGACGACGGCATAAGTTCCAACTCGGGAGTCTTTCATGATCGCCAGAGTTCCCTCTGCCGTGGTGCCGCCTCCGAAACCGTCACAGAAGTCGGCAAAGCCGTCCTCGTGAAAAGAGCCAGTCAATAGCACCCCTAGACCCAACCCCAGAATCACCGCCACGGTTGGCGGGAAGAGCCAGAGCGCTCCGTAGATAACCAGGGAGACAAAACTCCCCACTATCCAGCCAATCAAGGGAAAATATCTAGTCGATCGGTTGAGTTGGTCTTCTGAGTACCCCACCCACGAAGGACAGGGAATTCTGGTGTAGAACATCACGGCCGTAAGGAAGAGCCGGATTTCCATTGCCACGGTCAACACCCCGTCTCAGGCAGCTTCCGGAGCGCCAGTGGGCACCCCTGCCTCATCGAAGCTTGCCATTTTATTCATAAAAGCCACCGCACTCACCACTATCGGAAATGCCACCGCAGCGCCCGTCCCCTCACCTAGACGCATTCCCAAATCCAGAATCGGACGGGCTTTCAAGATTTCCAAAGCCCGCTGATGCCCGCGCTCGGCACTTCGATGGCAGAAGACGGCATTGCGGCGAATGGCCGGGTTGATGCGCCAAGCCGCCAAGAAGGCCGCCGTGGCCACATATCCGTCTACCAAAAGCAGCAGATTGCGATCAAAAGCCGCGAGCATTGCCGCCGCCATCTGTGCTATCTCAAAGCCGCCGAAGTACCGCAAGGCATCACGCGGATCGTCCACAACTGAGTGCCGCGAGCGAGCCTGCGTTAAAACAGCCGCCTTGTGGGCGATACCCTCAGCATTCAACCCAGTACCAGCCCCCACACAGTCTTCCAATGGAATTTCTGCCAGAACAGACGTAAGCAATGCCGCACTTGAGGTGTTTCCAATCCCGACTTCGCCAAAACCGATCACTGTGCAGGTTTGGGGTACTTCCTCGCTTACCACCTCATGCCCGGAATCGAAACAGAAATCGAGCTGGCTGGCGCTCATAGCATCGGAAACAAAGCAATTCGCGGTGCCCGGGCCAGCCGATTTAGAAATAAGGCCAGGAGGGACGGCACCTGGCCAAGCCACCCCGCTGTCAACCACTTTTAGGGTGATGCCGTTTTGGCGGCAAAAAACCGAAATTCCGGCGCCTGAGCCTAAACAGGCCGAAACCATAGCCGGAGTGACCGCTGCGGGATAGGCGCTGACCCCCTCGGCTGCCACCCCATGATCAGCCGCAAAGACCACGATGGTTGGGTCAGCTAAAACGGGGGTGAGCGTGTCTTGCACCTCGCAGATCTGATATGCCAAATCTTCTAAAAGCCCTAGTGCACCTCGTGGCTTGATCTTGTTGTCGATTGCCTGCTGGATTTTCACGCTAATTGGTCTCCTGCTTGCGATTGGACGGGTAACACCAACGTACCCGTAGCCATATACTTGAACGAAATCGTTGCTTTTCAAGGAGACCTGATGAGAACTCTCGAGGAATACCGCGCCGATCCGAATCGCTATGACGGTCGGATGCCATATCGCCACAGCGGAAAGTACGGGCTGAAGTTGCCGGCCATTTCGCTCGGGCTTTGGCACAATTTCGGGGACGACACTCCGTTCGCAACTCAGCGCGAAATCCTGCATAAGGCCTTTGACCTGGGCATCGTCCACTTTGATTTGGCTAACAATTACGGGCCCAAAGCCGGAGCTGCGGAAACCAACTTCGGTAGGCATATGAGCGAGTCTTTCAAGCCCTACCGTGACGAGCTTTTGATCTCCACGAAGGCCGGATGGGAGAATTGGCCCGGCCCTTACGGAGACCTCGGCTCGCGCAAATACCTCATCTCTTCGCTCGACCAGTCTTTGAAAAAGATGGGACTCGACTATGTCGACATCTTCTATCATCACCACTTCGACCCCGATACCCCTTTGGAAGAGAGCCTGGGAGCTTTAGATTTTGCCGTTCGCTCTGGCCGAACGCACTACATCGGCATCTCGTCCTACTCGGGGAAACGCACTCGAGAGGCAATCAAGATTTTGGGCGAAATGGGGACGCCGCTGGTGATTCACCAGCCTTCCTATTCCATGCTCAACCGTTGGATCGAAGCTGATTTGCTCGACGTTCTCGGCGAAAACGGGGTGGGCTGCATCGCCTATTCGGCGTTGGCCCAAGGGATGCTCACCGACAAATACCTCAACGGCATCCCGGAGGGTTCTCGTGCCTCGCGTCCAGAATCATTGAAGAAAGACTTCCTCTCGCAAGAAAACCTCGCTCATATTCGGGCATTAAACGATATCGCCAGCGAACGCGGCCAAAGCCTGGCTCAGAT
The DNA here is from genome assembly GCA_031287505.1 of Propionibacteriaceae bacterium. Taxonomy (GTDB): domain Bacteria; phylum Actinomycetota; class Actinomycetes; order Propionibacteriales; family Propionibacteriaceae; genus Propionicimonas. The sequence continues at coordinate 1,755 of JAITSW010000034.1, read as the reverse complement.
GGCTATCGCCTGGGTATTGCGCGACGCGCGTGTCACCTCTGCGCTCATCGGCGCTTCGTCCGCATCTCAACTAAAAGACAGCGTCGGCGCGCTGGCAAACCTAAGCTTCACCGCTGAAGAGCTGGGCCGCATAAACGAGCATGCCGTTGAAGGCGGGATAAACATCTGGGCTGGCCCCTCGCACGCCTGAGACTCCAGTTCTTGGTGTCCCCACTCCCTGCCCTGTCCCAAACTCAGCGCAACCATGCAGTGCTGCGGTCGCCCAGTGAGCTTTTGGTGTCCCCACTCCCTGGCCTGTCCCAAACCCGGAATCAAATGACGGGTCTGCACATCAGGCATTAGGTAGCGCCTCGGCATGCCCAAAACACCTCGCACCGCATCAAAAACCCGGTGTTAGGCGAATGGAAAGCGGTAAACGTGGCGGGTTTTCTGCTCATTGATAGCACCTCGGGCTAGCCCGGAAGGATTTTAAGCGCGGCTTCATCGAATCCTAAAAAGCTGGCGTAAGTGTTAGCAGCTGCTTGCAAAGCCCGCTTTCCCAGAAGCCGAGCCCGTTTTGAATCAAAGGGACGAACGACGATTGGCACTGACCTACCCGGGGCTAACTTGGCGACGGCTCCGGGGGTGGGGGCTTGCCACGTCCCCACCGTCACCCCATCGAGAGTTACCGTTGGTTTGAACATGCCGTTGCGTCCGGGACAGATTGTCTCTTCATATGCCGGCTCTAGCTGAGCGGTGCGATCCCCATAGCCCAGAATATGCTCGTCAAAGGCAGGAAGCAGCTGAATGCCCGGCTTGGCCGGCTCAAACTCATTCCAATTGGCGAGCTTTTTCGAGACGTGCCAAGTAGCCCCATTTTCGCCGGGGAGCTTTACAATTCGATCTGAGGCATCGGCTATACCGCCCGCCAATGCGCCAAGACTCAAACCCGTCCAGCGGGCCATGTCCTTTGCGCTTACCGGGCCATGTGAATTCACGAAACGCACCACCAACTCGGCAAGAGCCTCCTGTGCGGAAAACAGTCGCGGCTTAGTTACCCAGGATTCCGTGAGAACCACTAGGTGTTCACTCCCACGGGTAGGGCCTAACGTCACCGTCGAATCTCGACACAAATAGTGCAGTATGCCTCGTAAGAAGCCCGGATCGTCAGAAACCCCTCGTTGCGAGAAGTGATCAAATAGCTCATTTCGGCTCAGTGCGTTTCTATTACCCAGGACTTCTCGGGCTAGTTCTCGTCCCCGCTCGACGATATCCAGGCTTAGCCCATTTCTTTCAAACCAACGGTGAAATGCCCGTTGCCCGACGTGTTTCCACATAAGATCTTGGAACCAACCCAAGTCGGCAGCTGCCATAACGTGGATGGTGCCCCGCATAGGCCAAGATCGCACCAATCGTCCCGCATCAAATTCAGCGCGAACGGCACTGCGAGGCATTGCGGCTCGCAGTCCGAGCGCCCACTGAGACGCTGGAAAGACCTGGCCTTGAAGCGCCAGGAAGTGGGTGGCAACGGAGGTCGCGTCTGGGAGATTTGCGCCCGCTAGCCCTAAGGAGCGGAGCCTAAGCGAAAGAATCGCCAAGTTTGGAAGCATGACTCAAACTAGCACGGCCTGAATACCCCATCGCTGCGAGTTCGGGCTGGTTGCCGGGAGTGTGGTTTTTTGGAGGTTGGGGGCGGTTGTCATTGCGGGGGAAGGCTTGCGGGTATGCGGGAGGCGGGCGGGAAGGGGCGGCATGTCCGGGTTAGGCGCACGTTTT
>JAITSW010000196.1 GCA_031287505.1 Propionibacteriaceae bacterium | reverse complement strand
CCGTTTTTTCGAGTTCCCGCATCCAACTCTCATGCCGTCCGGCCATGCCCAGCGCCCGCGCCTCGGAATTGCTCAAAGCGGCGTTCTGGGCAACGTTGTGCCGCAACACCGACATCGCTATGTCGTCGGTCATCGAGGCCAGTAATTCACGGCGCCCCCGCTCATCCAGCCGTCCGGCAGCTACCTCCCCCGCCAGCAGAATTTTGATATTCACCTCAAAGTCGGACGTGTCCACGCCGGCGGAGTTGTCTATGAAATCTGTGTTGACCAGCCCGCCTGCCAGTGCGTACTCGATACGGCCGTGCTGCGTCCAGCCCAAATTGCCGCCCTCGACAGCCACCCGTGCCCGCACCTGGGCGCCATTGACCCGGACGGCGTCGTTGGCCTTATCGCCCACGTCTACGTTGCTTTGCGATTCGGCCTTGACGTAGGTGCCGATGCCGCCGTTCCAAAGCAGGTCGACGGGAGCCTTGAGGATCGCCGAAACCAAGTCGTCGGGAGCCAGTGCCGCAGCCTCAAGAGGCAGGCCGAGGACGCGCCGAACCTCGGCGCTGATGGGAATCTGCTTTGCGTTTCGGGCAAACACCCCCCCACCAGCCGAGATCTTTGTCTGGTCATAATCTGCCCAAGACGAACGCGGCAGCCCAAATAGCCGCTGGCGCTGCGCGAAACTTGCCAAGACGTCTGGATTCGGATCAAGGAAGATGTGCCGATGGTCGAAAGCTGCCACGAGCTGGATCTGATCGCTAAGCAGCATTCCATTGCCGAAAACGTCACCCGACATATCCCCGATCCCCACGCAGGAGAAGGGCTGGCGGATATCAATGCCGAGCTGGGCAAAGTGCCATTTCACCGATTCCCAAGCGCCGCGCGCGGTGATGCCCATGGCCTTGTGGTCGTAGCCAACCGAGCCGCCCGAGGCAAAAGCGTCTCCCAGCCAAAACCCGTGTTCCAACGAGAGTTCGTTCGCGGTGTCAGAGAAATTCGCTGTGCCTTTATCGGCGGCCACAACCAAATATGGGTCGTCTTCGTCGTAGCGCAACACGCGTTGCGGCGGGACGACGGCGCCGGCGACGATATTGTCGCTCAAGCTCAGCAACGCCGAAATAAAGAGCCGATAGCAGGCCGCCCCCTCGGCCAGCCAAGCGGCACCGCCGGCAGCCGGATCGGGCAAAGCCGCCGGAACGAAGCCGCCCTTGGCACCCACCGGAACTATCACGGTGTTCTTCACCGTCTGCGCCTTTACCAGCCCCAAAATCTCAGTACGGAAGTCTTCGGGGCGATCAGACCAGCGCAGTCCGCCGCGCGCCACTTTGCCAAAGCGCAGATGCACACCTTGCACCCGCGGCGAATAAACGAAAATCTCTTTCCACGGACGTGGATCGGGCAGCAGATCCCAACGCGAGGAATCGATCTTCCAGGCCAATGTGGCCGCGTCGGCAAAAGCGTTGAAGCGGACGCTCACATCCACAAAAGCCACGTACTGGCGCAAAATCCGATCATGGTCAAGAGAGCTGACCTCCTCAATAAGGCGCAAAGCCTCATCCAACAGCCCCTGGACTGCGGCGCCGCGGTCGGCAAAGGAGGCAAACTCCAAATCCGGGTCGAATTTTTGCCGAATCGCACGCACAAGGAGGCTGGTGATTTGGCCGTTAGCCAACAACGCGTTGGCGATATAGTCCTGGCTGTATTGCGGCTTGACCTGCTTGATGAAACGGGCAATGCTCCGCAGCCAAGCCACCTCAACCCAGGCGAGGTCGGCTCTGAGGACCAGCCGGTTGAAGGAGTCCGCCTCACTCAAACCCCGATAGGTGGCGTCAAAGGCGGAAATGAGCCTCCGGGCAACGTCCACCCACTGATCCTCCCAATGAAGGGGCATGCGCAGTCCGATGTCATAGAGGTAGACCGATTCGTCCCTGAGCTGCCACTCGAAGGGTTTTTCATCGATTACCTCCACTCCAAAACTCGTCAGCAGCGGCATGATGCGGGCCAACTCAAGCTGGTCTTTGGCCAAGATCTTCAGCCGGACGCCCAACTCGCCCGGAGGGGAATCCGCCAGGGTGAGCGAATAGCGCAACCCGCCATCGTCGGTGAGCGTATTTGCCCTCTCTAAATCGGCAACCGCCTCATCAACCGTATAAGTCGACTGGTACGCCTCCCCAAAATCGACGGCCCGCTGTTTGGGTTCCATGGCGGCAACGGCCGCCGCAAAATCGTCTTTCCAAGTATGGGTAGCTTGCTCGATGAGCGCTTGGACATCATCGTCCTCAACGTATTCGGGAGCATCGGGACGAAGTTTGACCACCACGAACAGCTGTGCCAACACGGCCTCACTGGCCCGGGCGGTGAATTCAAAAGACTCGCCGCCGCAAGTGTCAAGCAAGATTTCGCAGATCCGCTGCCGAGTAGCGGTGTCGTAACGGTCGCGCGGTAAATAGATCAGATTCGTCATGAACTGGCCATAGCGGTCTCGGCGCATAAAGACGCGCACCACCCGGCGGTCGCGCAACGACTCGATGGCCCTAACGATGCCGGCAAGCTCGTCTATATCGGCGTCGAAGAGTTCGTCCCTGGGGTAATTCGAAATGATATTGGCAATGGAAATCGCGCCAAACGACTCTGGCCCATAACCAGAGTCTTCCAATATCCGCTGCGCTTTGGCCGCCAACACCGGAATGTTGCTCACCGCTTCGGCATAGGCGCTTGTGGAAAGCAAGCCCAGAAAACGACGCTCGCCCAGCAGCCGTCCGTTCGGGTCATAGGAGCGAATGCCGAGGTAGTCCATATATGCCGGACGATGCACTGTGGCCCGCCAGGGATGCTTCGTCATCACAAAAATCCGAGGCGGCTCTTCCACGGGATAGGCGTGAAAACCTGTTAGGGACGGCGGCGAAGGGTTGCCCCGGTGCACTCCCAGCCCAGTCCCGGCTACCGGGGTAAAGCCCTGCCCGTCGAAGGTGTACTCCTGGTAACCCAAAAAAATGAAATGTCCGGCCGTCAGCCAGGCTAGCAAATCGCGAGCGCCGCGCACCTGCTCTTCGGCTACCCAATCGGCCTCGTCAAGGGAGTTTGAAGCATCTTCGCAACGGGAGACCATCGCTTGCCAATCGTCGACGACCAGCCGCACGGATTCCAATGAAGAACGCAGGCCTGCCAGCAATTCCTGGGCGGCAACCTCGAGGTCGGACGTAAGCGGCGGGTAGCCCACAAAGCTCACCCAAGATTCTTGCGAGACGGCTTCGGCACGATCCCCCGCCCCGGCCA
>JAITSW010000180.1 GCA_031287505.1 Propionibacteriaceae bacterium | reverse complement strand
AAATCTGGGCTGCTCGAAGGGTTGCGCAAATCTGAAGACCCGCAGGACGAAACCCGGGTAGAGAACCTTGGGGAGTTCGTCTCGGTGGCGACTGAATTCGTGGCTGCCGTGTCGGCGGTCAGCCTCGCCGACACGGGCACCGGCTCAGCTGTAGCTTCTTTGCGGCAGACCGGGCTTTCCGTTCCGGCTGCGGCTGGGGATCCCACGCCAGTTCCGACTTCACCCAGAGCCGCCAAACCAGACCAAGATGACGAAGCAGCCTTCGAAGCCCAGTTGCTCGCTGAAGCCGCCGTCGAGCCAGATCCGTCTCTGCCCGCCTTCTTAGAGCGGGTGGCGCTGGTAGCCGATTCTGATCAGCTTCCCGATGCCGACGACCAATCTGCGGTAACTCTGATGACGATGCACTCGGCCAAGGGCTTGGAATTCGACACCGTCTTCATCACCGGCTTAGAGGACGGCATCTTCCCGCACGTGCGCGCTTTGGAAGACCCAACTGAGCTAGAGGAAGAACGCCGGCTTGCCTACGTGGGTATCACCCGTGCGATGAAGCGGCTCTATTTGACGCGCGCCACCGTGCGGATACTCTATGGGCAGCCGCACTACAACCCGCCCAGCCGGTACCTCGACGAAATCCCCGGCGAGCTTCTCGATTGGCGTCGCCTGGGGGCTCCAATTGGCGGTTGGTCGGCTCGCTCGGCCTCGACTTCGTCCTCCACTGGGCGCCGCCTATCAGATATCCCGGCCGTCGCACCTGCGAAAAAGACGGCATCTGGTCTCAGTGTCGGCGATTTGGTGCTGCATGCCACGTTCGGCCTAGGCATAGTGCAAAGCACCTTAGGCACTGGCCTAAACGAGCAAGCCGATATTGATTTCGGCTCGGCGGGCAAAAAGCGCCTGATGCTCCGGTTCGCCCCGATGGAAAAACTCTCCTAGAGCCGATTGCCGCGAATAGCCACGAAGAGGGCGATCACGGCAATGGCGATCAATACGAACGGGCCAGCGGTAGAGAGCACGCCAAAATCGATATCGAAAAATGAGAACCCGAGCACTAACAGGGCACACAGGGAGGCAATCAAGCCAACGATTAGGGCGGTGAGGTCAGTTCTCATGGGTGAACACCGTCAATTCTCCGACGCCGACGTTCAATACGATCTGAACCTGCGGCTTGGTGTCGTCGTCCACAAGATTATTTTCAGAACCCGATAAACCCATGCCGGAGTCTTGGTTGCCGTCACTCAAAGTGCCATCTTCAGCTATATATTTGCGGGTGTACTTTCCGACTCCCACAGTCCATACGATGTCATATCCGACATTTGCCGGCACGAAAACGGTGAAGCTCCCCACTCCGTGACTGATCTCGGTGACGAGTTGGTCATATTTGCCTGAAAACTCGATATCGTCGAAATCGTAGACGGCATTCCCGACACCTTGGTCGAATTTGGAGGGGACATCCGATGTTGCGTAGAACTTCCGAGTGTCTCCCTCACTCATCAATGTGGGAAGCTCGTGCATGATTTTGGAGACACCGGGCACCGCTGCCGCTTGAGCCGCCCCATAAGGTGCCACCGCCATGCCCAGCGTCAGAACCCCTACCACCACGGTGGTGAGGATCATGAATCGCGGACGGCCTTTCCAGGTGCTGATGATTAGGGTAATCCCAAACGCCAACAAGATGACTGCCGGCCAAACCTGATTCGGAATGGCGAATCCCATCACCGAAAAGGCTGCTGTTATTCCGACGCCTATCCCACCTAGGGCAAACGCAAATAGCCACCCTCTCCAGGTGGTTACCACCCGTCCTTCAACCTCTTCCACAGCTACTTGGGCATTGAAGCCCGAATAGATTCGGGAGGTATCCTGGGTTGCCGCTGCCTCTTTTACCCGGGCCAGGCGGTCTTGCCAAGTTTGAGCCGCCCGTTCGTAGGGCGTGGGCTCGCCGGAGATTGGATGGCCGGCGGCGTTTCGCCCCGCATTCTTAGCCTGCCTACGCGGCTTGTTGCGGAATTTGTCGAATCCAAAAGCCAAGGCGATAACCAGAACTGCGATCAACCAGCCGGGCATATCTCTAAAGATGTAGATCGAAATCCCGATAGCCACCACCGCTGCGATCAGCCCGAAGAACGTCGAGGAAAAATTGGAGGTGGCCGCTGGCGCGGATGTCGGCGAATGATCTGACTCTCTAGGGATGGCCACCGCGCCGATGAGGTAGAGCACGATTCCCAAGCCGCTCGACATGATTGTCAGCGCTGCGAAAAGAATGCGGACTAACGTCACCTCTAATCCGATTCGCTGTGCCACTCCCGCGCACACGCCGGCCAGCACGACCCCTTGTTTGGGGCGATACAGGGCCGGACGGTTGCTCATGATGAATATTCTTATCGCTTTCGGAGCCACTTTCCATTGGGGACGACCCTGAGCCGACCCTGGAGATAGCCTATGCAAAACAACCGGGCGCGCACACTTTGCCCGGATATGTGATGCTTAATATGTCATGACTGTGCACCTGCCCGAAAACGCGAAGACCTCGCGCCCGCTGGACGAGGCCTGGCTTGGCGGTGTTTGCGCCGGATTGGCCAACCAGTTCCATTGGCCGGTGTTGCTGGTACGCACTTTGGCGGTGGTGATTCTCGGGACGTCGCCTGTCGGGATGGTTCTCTACTTCGTTTTTTGGCTGGCGATTCCGCCGCGCGTGCGACGCAAGGCCGCTGGGATTGAATCTGCCAAGCGGGCCGGGATGAGTTCGCCCATGTCAGCGGTTGCAACCACCTCAGGGGCGCAACACCAAGATTTGAAGCCCTCACGGCGCGCAGACAGCCCGGAAGTCTTCCACTGGCATCCGGCAGACTTGGCGGCGGGAGCCGCGCTAGCCATCCTCGAAATTGGCCTGCTTTGGCTCATCGGGCTTTACGAGCTCTCGGTGAGCACCGAGTTCCTTATTCCGATGATTGCCGCTGCTGTCGGCCTCGCTTTGATCTGGTGGCAGGCCGATCATGCGGTGACTTCCAAAACTGGCGAAATGTCCGGGTTGCGGCGCTTCTTTTTCTCCCTAGCCGCCCACTGGACCACCATTGTGATGGTTGCCACCGGGCTCTTGCTGTTGTTTTTCTCATCCTTCCTATATGTGACCTTGCGCGTCGATCTTGACATCTTCCCACGCAATGTCGCGGCGCTGCTGCTGGTGCTGGCAGTGGTGGTCTGCTCGACGCTGCCCTGGGTAATCCGCAGCCGCCGGGAGCTAAACCAGGCCGTGGCTGACAAGTTGGTCTCTGAGACTCGCGCCGATATTGCCGCCCATTTGCATGATTCGGTGCTGCAAACCTTGGCGCTGATTCAACGTTCGGCAAACGACCAACGCAAGGTGGTGGCCCTGGCCCGCAGGCAAGAACGCGAGTTACGGGCCTACCTTTATGGCGAGGTTCAATCCGAGACCACTTTGAGTGAGGCGTTGGCCCGCTGTGCCCAAGACGTGGAAGACCGTTACGGCGTCGAGGTGGAATTGGTGAATGTTGGGGACGCCGAACTCGATAACGATTTGCATCCGCTGGTGAATGCCTCCCGGGAAGCCCTGGTCAACGCCGCCAAACACTCGGGGGACAAGCGCATCGACGTCTATACCGAAGTAGCCGAAGACTTAGCCTGTGTATTTGTGCGCGACCGCGGCAGGGGTTTTGACCTAGCGCGCATTGAATCCGACCGGATGGGCGTCAGCGTTTCCATTGTCGAGCGGATGAACCGAGCCGGCGGGCGGGCGATTTTCAAAACCGCCGAAGGCGAAGGCACCGAAGTGCGACTAGAGTTACCACGGTGAGCGAAGAAATTATGACGCCGGTATCAGATGGGCGCTATGACGTGGTGATTGTGGACGATCACTCCATGTTTCGCGCCGGGGTGCGCGCCGATTTGGGCGAGAAGGTCAATATCGTCGGAGAAGGCGAAGATGTGGCTACCGCTGTGCGAGCCGTCAAGGCCGCCGTTCCCGATGTGGTTTTGTTGGACGTCCATCTGCCCGGCGGCGGTGGGGCCGAGGTCGTCCGCCAGGTGCTTCCCGAGCTTCCCGAAGTCCGTTTCCTGGCTTTGAGTGTTTCGGACGCCGCTGAAGACGTGATCTCTGTCATACGCGCCGGAGCCCGAGGCTATGTGACGAAGTCGATTTCGTCAGCCGAGCTTGTCGAAGCCATTGGGCGGGTGGCTGAGGGGGACGCGGTTTTCTCCCCGCGCCTAGCTGGGTTCGTCTTGGATGCCTTCTCCGGTTCAATAGAGGTGGCCAGCATCGATGAAGACCTCGACCGGCTCTCCCAGCGTGAGCGCGAAGTTCTGCGCTTGATTGCCCGGGGGTACCAGTACAAAGAGATAGCCCGCGAGCTTTTCATTTCGATTAAGACAGTGGAAACCCACGTCTCGTCGGTGTTGCGCAAGCTGCAACTGTCGAATCGCTACCAGTTGACGCGTTGGGCCAGCGACCGCAAGCTCGTCTGAGCTACGCTCGGTTATTCCAGCCGAGATGTTGACGCGTTGGGCCAGCGACCGCAAGCCCGTCTGAGCGCCTGCCAAATCAAAAGAGGCCTTCCGTCGTCCCGGCGAGTGTGTGCCGGGTCTTTCGAATATGGCCTTAGGCAGGCTGCCGGGTTATCTTGTCCGCCCCCAATTGCGCTTCTACCACTCGGGGTCTCGGACATGTCCTGGAAGGACGTTGAGATCGGCTAGTTGCGCGTTGAGGCGGGGAAGCGACGCTTGGTATGACTGATCCTCGCGCAGGCGCCGCTCGTAAAGCACGGCGGCGATGAATCGTTCCGGGTGGGTTCCAGGTGGCGGCGAAGGGGCAACGTGGGACTCTAGCTGAGCAGCTAGCCGCAGCCCCAAATGTTGGCGGACCATAGGCGAAAAGCCGTTCAGGCGCAGTAAGAACTGGCGCGCCTGCATGGCCAACGCGTCGGGGATCGGCCGAATGTCGGTGTAGGACACCCAAGAGGCTAATTCTGGTGGAAGGTACAGCGGCAGCGGGATTGACTTCACCCCGCGCATATTTGCGCAATATGTTCCGGCCAGAAAATCGCCGGCTCGTTTGCCCTTGTCGTTGAGCATTCCGACGATGAAGGCTAAAGAGCCCAGCAGCATCCACAACTCAAAGAAGCCCACCAGGGTTCGCATCGCCGCATGCCGGAATTGGGCGGGCCCGCCATCGTCGCGGACAATCCGAAGGCCGAAGACCAGCTTGCCCAGGCTGCGGCCGCGGGTAAGGGTTTCCACAGTGGTGGGAATCACCAAGACGCAGACAGCCAGGATGGTGAGTATCCAAGCTTGGACGGCGGCAAAGTCTTGGTTGTTCCCGCTGAGGAAGGCCAGTAGGAATAATAAGCCGAGGAACAGCACCGCGGTTGTGACGGCGTCAATCAGCCAGCTGCCGGCCCGCGCCAGCACCGATGCCGGCTGAACTTGGAGGAATACCCCTTCGCTGGTGAGAATCTCATCGCTGTCCATGACGCTACGATACCGGTGTGGACGTGGATGTTTTTGCCCAAGCCCACCGATCTCAATGGGATCGGTTAACGAGCTTGGCAGGCAAGCGGCGGTTGAGCGGTGCCGAAGCCGACGAATTGGTGCGCCTATACCGCCGCGGAGCAGCCCAGTTGTCTGTTTTACGCTCCACCGCTCCCGATCCGGCTTTGGTTTCGGAGCTCTCTATCACCTTGGTAAAGGCGCGGGCGCGAATCGTCAGCCCACAGGATTTGACGCTGCGAAAGGTGTTCGGCTTTGTTTTCGGGACGGTGCCGGCTGCCCTATACCGGGTGCGCTGGTGGTCGGTGGGGATGATGGTTGGTTTCCTGGCGGTAAGCGTTGGCTGCGGATTTTGGACGTCCGCGCATCCCGACGCGCTGGAGTTGTTTATGACGCCCGCACAACAGGAAGACTACGCCAACGAAGCCTTTGCGCAGTATTACTCCACCTATCCCAATACTTCCTTTTCAATGCAGGTCTGGACGAATAACGCCCGGGTTGCCGCATTGTGCGTCGCCACCGGCATCACCGGTTTGATGCCGATCCAGATACTCTTTGACAATGCCCTGAACACCGGCATGGTAGCGGCCGTGATGCACACGCATGATGCCAGTTGGGTCTTCTATTCGCTGATCCTGCCCCACGGCCTGCTGGAGTTGAGCTGCATCTTCGTCGCCGGGGCAGTCGGCCTGCGCCTGATGTGGGCTTGGCTGGTGCCCGGCTCGCGCACCCGAAGTGCTTCGCTGGCCTTTGAGGGTAAAACGGCCATCGTCAATGTGCTCTCCCTGACGGCATTTCTGCTAATCAGCGGCCTGATCGAGGGCTTTGTGACGCCGTCCGGCATGGATCCGCAGGTGAAGATTGGAATTGGCGCGCTAGCCTGCGCCCTCCTGTGGGTTACGATGTTTTGGCTCGGACGGGTAGCCGCCGAGAATCACTCCCCAGGCATGACAGACCAAGAAGTGCTTTCCGAGATTGCGACCGTCTAGGTGGTAGGGCGCGCTAGAGCCGGGCAGCTGCCTTTAGCTTGAGGTAGGCGTCGCAGACGGCGGGTGCTAGGCGGTCGGGGTCAGCTTGGACAACCTCTACGCCGGTGCGGGAGACTTTTTCGGCCAGCATGGACGAGGCGAGCGACAATCTGGTCGCCGCTGCGGCGTCGTAGATGGCGTCAACGCTTGACCAGTCTTCTGCCCGGGCCAGCTCTTGCGGATCGCCCACCTGGGCGATGAGCAATTGGTGAGCCCGCGAAAGGGCCGGGAGCACGGTTCCCAAGCCTTCGGTGTAGACAGCCGGATCCAGGCCGGTCACCAAAACCACCAGGCTGCGCTGCCGGCAGAGTTGAACTGTTTGGGCGGCGATCAGCTCCCAATCGGCTTCGACAAGGGTAGGCTCGACTTGGCTCAGCGCATTGGCGAATTCGGTGAGCACGCCGTGGTGCCACCCTTTGCCGGCTACCCGCTGCCGCACAACGCGGTCAACGGCCAACAAGCTCATTCGGTCTCCCGAGGCCGACCCAAGCGCGCCCAGCAGCAGGCAGGTCTCAATACCGGCGTCAAGCCGGGTTTGGCCGCCTAGGCGTCCGGCTGCCCAACGGGAAGTGTCGAGAACGATAAGGATGTGCCGGTCCCGCTCTGGCCTCCAGGTGCGAACCATGGTGCGGAGGGCGCGCGCCGAAGCTCGCCAATCGATGGAGCGGACGTCGTCTCCGGTGGCATACTCGCGCAAAGAGTCAAACTCCGTGCCCTGCCCGCGGACGTGGACGGCAGCTTGCCCATCCAATTCCCGCAGTCGTGCCAAGCGATGCGGCAAATGGGATCGAGAACGAAATTCGGGCAGCACGCGCAACACCCCGGGGATGGTGAGGCTGCTTTGCCTGGCGGCTAGCCGAAGCGGGCCAAACGAACGCAGTGTCACCTGTGCGGCCCGCAGGTCTCCCCGGCGAGTCGGGAGCAGGCTCGTCGTATGCCGAAGCGATTCTCCGGCACCCAGGGAGTGCAATCGGCTGACAGCGGTCGGGTTGGCGCTGGGCGGCCAAGCGTCTCGGACGAGAAACCGCGCCCCACGCCGTGTCGGATTGGTGATGGTCAGGCGGGATTGGGTTTGCTCTGTGCGTCGCACGCTGGAAGGCAAATCCCGCTTAATGCCGAATTGCCCCGGTTTTACAGCCAGTCGGCGATCAGCCAGACAGAGAACTGCCACCAGTGCCACCCAGCCCAGCATGACGCCGGGCGCGGGGAAGAATGCTACTGGGATCAATCCCAGTAGCAATAGCAGCGGCACCCGTGCGGAAATAGCCATTTTTAACGCGGAACTGGGATGGTGGCCAGGACGTTGGAGATAATGCCGGCAGCGGTGGTGCCGTCCATCTGCGCTTCGGTGCGGATCTGGATTCGATGATTCAAGGTGGCCACAGCCATGGCCTTCACATCGTCTGGGGTGGTGAAGTCGCGTCCACCCAGCCAAGCCCAAGCTCGCGACGTTTTGAGCAAGGCCGTGGCTCCACGTGGCGAAACCCCCAGCGAAACCGACGGGGCTTGGCGGGTGGCCCGGCAGATATCGGCGATATAGCCCAACACCGGGGCGTCCACCCGCACTTTTGCAACCTGTTCGCGGGCGTGGGCCAGTTCTTCGCGGTTCGTCACCGGATGCAGCCCGGCTTCGCCCAGCTGTTGCGGATCGAAGCCGGCAGCGTGCCGGGCCAGGATGTTGACCTCTTCGCCGCGGCTGGGAAGCGGCAACTCCAATTTGAGGAGGAAACGGTCTAGCTGGGCTTCTGGGAGCTGATAGGTGCCTTCATATTCCACCGGATTTTGGGTGGCTACCACTGCGAACGGCGTGGGCAGGGCATGGGTAACGCCGTCGGCGGTTACCTGGCGTTCTTCCATAGCCTCTAATAGCGAAGCTTGAGTCTTAGGCGGGGTGCGGTTTATCTCGTCCGCCAACAACAAGTTGGTAAAGACCGGGCCGGGGCGGAAATCGAAAACACCTGCCTGAGCGTTGTAGATGACTGATCCGGTAACATCGCCGGGCATCAAGTCTGGGGTGAATTGGATCCGTTTGGCCTCTAAATCAAGGCTGGCCGCCAGTGAGCGCACCAGCAGGGTTTTTGCCACCCCGGGCACCCCTTCGAGTAGGACGTGCCCGCCGCAGACCAAGGCAATGAGAAGCCCGGCGACGGCGGTGTCTTGCCCCACAACCGCTTTCCCCAGCTCTTTGCGCACTTTTAGCGAGATATCCCGTTCAAAAAACTCTTGGGATGCGGGAGTTGGGGCCGGGCTGGGAGCCTGTGCGGCGCTGGGTCGTCCCCAAGCCTGCTCTGGAAGCGGGGCGGGCGGCTCGGCAGGCGGGGGCGCACTCCAGATTTGCGCAGGTTGCCCAGCCGGTGGTTCCCACGGCCGCATATTTTGCGCGCCAGGTGGCACCGGCTGTCCAGGCGTCGGCGGGTAACCCTGGCCGCTTGCGGTGGAGCTGGCATCCGGCTGCCCGCCGGGTTGTTGGTTTTGCCCGGGAAGGGGAGTGTCAGACATGAGGTCGAGTCTCGCTTTCTAGTTCTCGCAAACCGTGCGTCAGTTCGAGTAGGTCGTTATCGTCGGCTGGGGCCGGCCCGTAAAGCAGGTAGCCCACCAGCCGTTCGTCTTTGCCTGCGGCGGCGGCGATGCGCGCCACCACTAGGGCGGGTTCGCAGTTGGGTGGCAAACCAAGTTGTTTGGCCAGCCGCCATACCGTTTGCGCCCTCAGCGCGGCTCCGGCATGTCCGCGGGTCTTGGATTGCTTGTATAGACGTCCCAAACCCAAGCTTACTTCGGATGCCGGCATTGCCACCGGCAGGTTTTCACCCACTAGCTGCCCTAGACGACGCCCCTTCCACCAGGCTGCGGCCAAGCCGGCGATCAAGACCAGAATTAGCATCGTCTTGGCTCCGGTGGGCAGAAGACTCCATTTCGACACCTCGGTGTTAGCGGATTGATTCCGAACATCTTCACTGGGCAAATACCACGTCAGGGAAGAATGGCGGCCTAGCATCCGCAGCGCCAAAGCGGCATTTCCGTAATCGGCTATCGTCGAGTTTGCTACGGCTTTTGGCGAGGTCAACACCGTCAAGCGGTGCCTGCCGGTGTGCATGTTGGCATACAGGCCATAGCCGTCGGCATCGGGATAGCACACTTCGGCTGTGTCCCAACCAGAGAAGACCCCGGTATCTGAGGGGGAAAGCTCTCCGGCGGCCTGGACGTCGGGGTCATCGCAGCCGGGGTGGGGAGCGGAATCGGGATCATCCCACCAATAGCCGGCCTCCCATAGCGTATCCCCGGAGATGGGTGCCAAATTCTGCCATGACCGGGCGGCAATGATGACGACATCGGCTGGCACTTGGTTTAGCCTGGCCACAGCGGCTTCGTCAAGTTCTAGGTCTAGATAGATAGCCAAGGTGGTGCCTGGCACTGCCGCGGCAATAGCGTCGTCGAAGCTGGTCACCTGGTTGACGTTGACGCCGTTGGCGCGCAGCACCTGGGCTAACGCCTTGCTCCCGGCACCTTCCATACTGGTAATGCTGCCCGCGTGCTTGCCCGCCGGCTCCGGCGAGACGAAGGCCAGCCAGACCAGCAGCGTAAAACCTAGGAGCAACAACGTGCCGCGCACCAACCAGCTTCGAATCCCGGCCCCGGTCACGATGCGCTGCCTTGCGCCAGGGCCAAGGCGGAATCGCCGGCGGCAGTCGGGAGCGGGCGGGTCGCCGCGATGGCTTCATGTAGGGAAACCATCTGGTCATATTGCGTCTTATCGCCAGGCCAGCTTCCGTAGGCCAGCCCATCGAATAGGTTGGCGGCCGAGTGCAGCTCGCGCCCTAAATCGGGAAGTCGCACGCCGGACTGCAGTGCCGCCTCGCGAGCCGTCATCCCCGGAGTTTCGGCAATGATTGCCCGTTCGTCAAGGGAGCGGACAATTGC
>JAITSW010000070.1 GCA_031287505.1 Propionibacteriaceae bacterium | reverse complement strand
AAGGACTCTTGAGCCACCTCTTCGGCCTCATCCATTGAGCCGAGAACCGCATAGGCGTTAAAGAGGACGCTGCGAGTCTTGCGACGGCAAAGCTCATCAAAGGCATCAGCATCACCTTGGATTGCTTGCCCAGCTAGAGCAACGATCTCGATATCAGTCAAGGTTCTTCCAAAATAGCCTGCACACCCCCATCGCCAAAGCTTTTCTAAGGCTCTGACATAGAGAAACAATATCAGGCTACTGCAAATTGAACGCACGCATTACCGACGAATGCCAAAACACTTACGCTACATAGCCGAACAGGGAAAACCGGCAAAGCGACAATGACAAGGGAAATCTCCGAGTTGCCGAAAACCTGAAAAGCCAAGACCGGAAATTATTCGTCTTCGGGCACAACCTCGTAACGTTGGGCAAGATCGGCGTAAGGGTCGGGTATTTCGACTATCTCCTCAGGCTCGCTATCCCCTCGCAATTCGCGTTCCAACGACGCGAAATCGGTATCAAAATTACGGTACTTCAAATCACGAGCGACTTTCGTCTGCTTCGCCTTCGCACGGCCGCGCCCCATAGGTCGGGTCAGCCCCCTCGGTGTGTATCGCGCGGTCGAGCCGCTTTATTACTGTTTATTCGTGAGCCCAAGATTACCTAATAACTTCGGCCTTGCCAAAGTTTTCGAAGAATAGCCATTTCCACACCGTCGCGCAGTGCGGATGACTACCCTCCAGCTAGCCGAAACGGGCTCGGCCGCCCCGCGAGGTTTTACCCCGGGGACTTAGGCTAGCTGATCAGCCCTTTGCCGCTCAGGCGCCGGTAGGCATCAAGGTAGCGCCCCCGCGTGGCGGCAATCACTTCTTCGGGCAACGCGGGCGGCTTGGCGCCACTTGCCCTGTCCCAGCCGGAATCCTTTGTGAGCCAATCACGCACGTATTGCTTGTCGAAGCTGGGTTGCGAGCCACCGGGCTTCCAAGTGGACGCCTCCCAAAAACGCGAAGAATCCGGGGTGAGCACTTCATCGGCTAACACCAGTGCCCCATCTTCGCGGACGCCGAACTCAAATTTCGTGTCAGCTAAGATAATTCCACGTTCCCGGGCGATCTCTTCCGCCCTGGTGTAAATGGCCAACGACACGTCTCGCACTTTGGCGGCAATTCCTTCGCCGACCAGACGCACCGCAGAGGCATAGTCGATGTTTTCATCGTGGTCGCCGATATCTGCCTTGGTGGACGGGGTGAAAATCGGCTCGGGCAACCGGGAGCCGTCTTCAAGGCCGGCGGGTAACTTGATACCGCACACAGTAGATGATTGACGATATTCGATCAGCCCGGAACCAGTGAGATATCCCCGCACAATAGCCTCAATCGGCACCATCTCGAGTTCTTCGACGATAATTCCCCGTCCGGCAAATTCTTCTGGGACGCCTAACGAGAGCACGTGGTTTTCGGTGACGTCTTTGAGTTGCTCAAACCACCACAAAGAAAGCTGGGTGAGAACCTTTCCCTTGTCGGGGATTTCGCTGTCCAAAACAAAATCAAAAGCCGAAATCTGATCGGTGGCGACCATTAAGATTTGCCCGGGGGCATAGCGATAGAGCTTGCGGACTTTCCCGGTGTGGATCAGAGGTAAATCAGTCATGTTATTCCTTCTGCCGTTTGAAACGACCAGCTTAGCGCGGGGCTAAAGAACCGCGCCGGGGTGATAGGCGGCGGCATGCGGATTGGCAACAGCTAGGGCGTCCACTTGAGCAGCGATGGCATCCACCTGATCGCGGGCGTTGCCGCTGAGCTCCAGGGGGTCAGCGGCAGAATTTTGGATCTGGGCCAGCGAAAGGCCAAGAGTTGGATCTGCCGCGAGGCGCTCGAAAAGGTCATTCTCGGCGGCGCCTTCGCGAAGCTCCAACGCGACGGCAACCGCTTGACGCTTGATAGCTTCGTGTGCTGCCTCGCGGCCAACGCCGGCCTGCACCGCCGCCATCAGCACCTTAGTCGTGGTGAGGAAGGGGAGGTAACGCGCCAGCTCAGCCTCGATCACCGCCGGGAAGGCGCCAAACTCGCCAAGCACAGTCAGGAAGGTCTCGAAAAGGCCGTCTAGGGCAAAAAAAGCGTCGGGTAGCGCCACTCGGCGCACGACCGAGCAGGAGACATCGCCTTCGTTCCACTGGTTGCCGGCAAGCTGGCTGCCCATCACGGCATAGCCGCGCAGGATGACCGCAAGGCCGGTGACGCGCTCGCAGGAGCGGGCGTTCATCTTGTGGGGCATGGCGGACGAGCCGACCTGGCCTTTCGCGAAACCCTCGGTGACCAACTCTTGGCCTGCCATCAGGCGGATCGTAGTCGCCAAGGAGGAAGGCACAGCGGCAACTTCAACCAAAGCCGACAACACATCGTAATCGAGAGAGCGCGGGTAGACCTGGCCAGTTGAAGTCAGCACCTGGGCGAAGCCGAGCGAGAGGATCACCCGTTGCTCTAGCTCGGCTAGTTTTGCGGTATCGCCACCGAGGAGGTCAAGCATGTCTTGGGCGGTACCAACCGGGCCTTTGACACCTCGCGCCGGATAGCGGGCAATCAATTCATCCACCCGCCGGTAGGCAATGAGCAATTCGTCGGCAGCACTGGCAAAACGCTTGCCGAGCGTGGTGATCTGCGCTGGAACGTTGTGGCTACGTCCGGTCAAAGCCTGATCGCGATATTGGACGGCCAAACGCGAGATACCCACCAGCATGGTGATGATACGCATCCGCACCAATTTGAGGGAACTGAGAATCTGGACTTGTTCGATGTTCTCGGTGAGATCGCGGCTCGTCATGCCCTTGTGGATGTGTTCGCGACCAGCCAAGGCGTTGAACTCCTCGATACGCGCCTTCACATCGTGACGCGTGACACGTTCACGGGCATTAATCGAATCCAGGTCGACGTCCTCGAGCACGGCTTCATAATCGGCAAGCACCTGGTTTGGGTCATCGCCGCCGAAATCCACGCCGAGATCGCGCTGCGCGGCCAGCACCGTCAACCACAGGCGGCGTTCGGCCTTGATTTTGCTTTCCGGCGACCAAACATCGCGCATTGCCGGGGACGCATAGCGATTTGCTAGGACGTTGGGGACAGAATTCATGTGTATACCTTATTTGCCGCTCGTGACAGGGGGACGTATAACCTGCCACGTTTTCCAGTTGTTTTGCAATCTGCAACGCGTTGGAATGTGACAAGTTACACGTCCCCCTGTCACGCGCCCTGTCATGCGATCTCGCCGTTTGCGGCTTTAAGGGCAATGTCGTTTCGGCAGAAGGCACCGTCAAAATGCACCCCGGCAACCTTTTGGTAGGCGTCGGCGCGAGCCTTGGCGAGGGTCTCGCCAGAGCCGACAACCGCCAAGACCCGGCCACCCGTCGCGATCAGCTCGCCAGCCGCGTTCAACGACGTCCCGGCATGGAAAATGTGATCGGCATAGCCGCCGGTGATGACATCGCCAGAACGCGGCGTGCCGGGATAGCCTTCGGCGGCGACCACTACGGCGCAGGTGGCGCCGGCACCCCAAACCAGAGGTGGCTCGTCGGCAAGCTTTCCGGTGGCAGCCGCATAAAGCACTTGGCCCAACGGAGTCTTGAGGCGACAGAGCAGCGGCTGCGTTTCGGGGTCGCCGAAACGGGCATTGAACTCGACCACCCGCAAGCCTTTAGAGGTGAGTGCCAGCCCCGCATAGACCAACCCGGTGAACGGTGTTCCGCGACGCCGAAGCTCATCAACTGTGGGCTGGATGACTGTGCGCACAACCTCTTCGACCAAGTCACCTGGAGCCCAGGGCAGCGGCGTGTAAGCACCCATGCCGCCGGTGTTGGGGCCGGTGTCGCCATCGCCGACCCGCTTGAAATCCTGGGCTGGATCAAAGGGTAGGACGTTGGTGCCGTCGGAGAGTGCGAAAAGGCTCACCTCGGGGCCGTCGAGATATTCTTCGATGACGACTTCGCCGCAATCCCCGGCGTGCCGAAGCGCGGCGTCGTAATCGTTGGTGACAACTACTCCCTTGCCAGCGGCTAGCCCGTCGTTCTTTACAACGTAGGGAGCGCCGAACTCTTTGAGGGCCGCCGCGGCCTGAGCTGCGGTGGTGCAATAGCGCGAGGCCGCGGTGGGGACGTTCGCGGCCTTCATGACCTCTTTGGCAAAAGCTTTGCTGCCCTCAAGACGGGCGGCGGCGGCATCGGGGCCGAAGACCGGTATTCCGACCGCCCGAACTGCGTCGCAAACGCCTGCGACTAGCGGAGCTTCTGGGCCGACGACGACCAGATCGGCCTTGAGTTCTTGCGCCAGCGCTGCCACAGCCGCGCCGTCAACGGCGTTTACCAGATGATTGGTTCCCACAGCCGCCGTCCCCGGGTTGCCCGGGGCAATATGCACCTGCCCAACTGAGGGGTCTTTGCGCAGCGCCCAAGCCAAGGCATGCTCGCGCCCGCCACCTCCCACTACCAGGACTGAATCCAACGCCATCTCTTTCTCCTGTTCTTGTCGGTTAGCGCTAATTGCGGTCTTTGGGCTAAATCAGGTCATGCAGCATGACGACTTCTTCGCGATCTGGGCCCACCCCAATGCCGGAGATGCGAACTGAGATGAGCTCTTCCAAGCGACGCACATAGGCTTGGGTGTTCCTCGGAAAATCTTCGAAACGACGAGCGCTGGAAATGTCTTCCGTCCAGCCGGGCAGATACTCGTAAATCGGCTTGGCATGGTGGAAATCGCTTTGCGTCATCGGCTGCCGCTCGATCCGCACGCCATTGACTTCATAGGCCACACACACCGGAATCTGCTCCCAGCCGGTGAGAATATCAAGCTTGGTGAGGAAGATGTCGGTGAACGCATTTACTTTCACGGCTTGCTCAACGACAAGGGCGTCAAACCAGCCGCACCGCCTTGGCCTACCGGTCGTCGTCCCAAATTCACGGCCGGCTACGCGCAACTTCTCGCCATCCGCGTCCAATAGCTCTGTCGGGAACGGCCCTTCCCCAACGCGAGTGGTGTAAGCCTTGGCGATGCCAATTGTGCGGTCAATGCGGGTCGGGCCAACTCCAGCGCCGATGCAGGCGCCGGCGGCGATAGGGTTGGATGACGTCACGTATGGGTAGGTGCCGTGGTCAACGTCTAAATGATGAGCTTGGGCTCCTTCGAAAAGCACCACCTTGTTTTCGTCCAACGCGTCGTTTAACACGCGGGCGGTATCGGCGATCATCGGCTTGATCCGATCGGCAAACGAGAGCAGATGCTCGGTGACTTCGGAAGGACGTATGGCCGCGCGGTTGTACACCTTGACCAGCAGGTAGTTCTTTTGCTCCAGCGCCGCCACAACCTTCTGCTCCAAAATCGACGGATCAAGCAGATCTTGGATACGCAGGCCCAGCCGATTGATCTTGTCGGAATAAGCCGGGCCGATGCCGCGTCCGGTCGTTCCGATCTTGCGGTTGCCCAAAAAACGCTCGGTGACCCGGTCGATGACCTGATGGTAAGGCGCGATGATGTGGGCATTGGCCGAAACCAGCAACCGAGAAGCAGACTCGACACCGCGAGCCTCCAACCCTTCGATCTCTTCGAAAAGCACGTCCAAATCAACCACGACGCCATTGCCGATGACCGGGATGCAATTTGGATTCAAAATGCCGGACGGCAGCAGGTGCAACGCATAGGTCTGACCATTGACCACCAGAGTATGCCCGGCATTATTGCCACCCGAATACCGGACGGTGTAATCAACTTGTTCACCGATCTGGTCGGTCGCCTTGCCCTTGCCCTCATCGCCCCACTGGGCGCCGACGATCACAATTCCCGGCATCTCAGCCTCCTTAAAAGAGCAACGCCCGTTGGCAAATGCCTGGGGCGTCTTGCGACCCTATTTTACCAGCGGACGAGTTGATCATTTTCCACCACCTCCGAAAGCCGCGGATACTGAAAAGTGGAAGGCCCGGGCCGGGGCCTTCCACTTTTGTTTTCGAGAAATCAGCCGATTGCCATACCGGCGCTGCGCAGCTGCGTCGCAGCCTCGATCACGCGGGCGGAGAGGCCGGCTTCGGCATTCTTGCCCCACGCGCGGGGATCGTAGAGCTTCTTGTTGCCAACTTCGCCGTCCACCTTGAGGACGCCGTCGTAATTGCGGAAGAAGAAGTCAGCCACCGGGCGGGAGAAGGCATACTGGGTATCGGTGTCGATATTCATCTTGATAACGCCGAAATCAACGGCATCGGAGATCTCTTCAGGCGTGGAGCCAGAGCCGCCGTGGAAAACCAGGTCGAAAGGCTTGTCTTTGCCATATTTGGCACCCACCGCGTCCTGAATTTCCTTCAAGACGGCCGGACGAAGCTTGACCGCGCCCGGCTTGTAAACACCGTGGACGTTGCCGAAGGTGAGTGCCGTGATGTAGCGGCCCTTCTCGCCCAAGCCGAGAATTTCGACCGTGCGGAGGCCGTCGGGCACCGTGGTGTAAAGCTTGTCGTTGATTTCAGCCTTGACGCCGTCTTCTTCGCCGCCGACAACGCCAACTTCGATTTCAAGGATTTGGCGGGCCTTGGACGTCAGCGCGAGGAGTTCGTCGGCAATCTGGAGGTTTTCCTCCATGGCGATGGCTGAGCCATCCCACATATGCGACTGGAAGAGCGGCTCTAGACCGCGGTCGACGCGCTCTTGCGAGATGGCGATGAGCGGGCGAACGAAGCTGTCCAGCTTGTCTTTGGGGCAATGGTCGGTGTGGACGACGATGTTGACCGGGTAATTCTTTGCGACAACGTGGGCGTACTCAGCCAGGGCAACCGCGCCGGTTACCTTGTTTTTGACCGTCGGGCCGGAAGCATATTCCGCGCCACCGGTGCTGACCTGGATAATGCCGTCAGAGCCCGCCTCGGCGAACCCGGCCAAAGCAGCGTTCAGCGTTTGGGAAGAAGTAATATTGATAGCGGGATATGCGTATTTGCCGGCTTTCGCGGCATCAATCATTTCAGCATACTTTTCGGGGCTTGCTATAGGCATGCGGGCCTTTCATTATTGTTTGTCGGTCTATTGCCAGCCGCATCGCGACTGCCTCTATTCTTCCACTCGCTTGGCAATAATGCACTCTGAGCCTCAGTTGGTGGACGGGAGAACCCCGCTTTACGGACTGGTGGCAGCGGTGCCGGCAAGCACCTTGGCGCGCAGGGCGCTAGACGTCGAGTTTTGAAAGATCGACAAAAGCCAGCCCGGCGGAAAACAGCCGGACGGATTGCTCCAGGACGGCGATATTCGCATCGGTGTAGTCCAGGGGAATCCAAGAAGTCTTGGCCTCACGCGTAGTTAGGATCAGCTTTTCAGACGCGCCCAGCGTTCCGGGCTTTACCGCCAGCGAACCAATTTGCTGCCAGTAGTGCCACTGCTGGGCAAACATGACGCCATCGCGGTTTAGTCCCAGCGCCAAGCCGTTGGCGACACGCCCGTCGGCGCGCACCCTCATGATTCGGATCATCGACCAGATGCCGTAGACAACCAGCCAAAATAGGCCAAGCGACGCGACGGTGACAGCCGCCGTGCGGCCAGTATCGGGAAAGGCGAACCAAAGCACCGCGGCAACGCCGCCGGAAATCACCAAGGTAGTGGCGACACGCATCCCCAAGGCGAAGTATTCTGAGCGCAACCGGGCCTGTACCTTCTGCGGGAAGAAGTACACCCCAAGTTCTTGCATGACCACGGGGTTATCTTACCGAACAGCCTTGAGCCCATCTCCCCCTTCGGCCGCCTGTGCGGATAAAGGTCAGCGAGCCCAGCGAACAGCCCAGTGGTACATGGTGATTGCGGCAGCCGCCCCGGCGTTGATCGAACGGGTGGAGCCATATTGCGTGATTGCCACCAGTTGATCGCAGGAGGCAACCAAGGAGTCGGTGAGGCCTGGGCCCTCGGAGCCAAAAACCAGGCAGCAGTTTTCGGGCAGCTCGCTCGCCTCCAGCGGCGTTGAACCTTCGAGGTTGTCTACCGCGACAGCCGCTATCCCATGTTCGTGGAGCCACTCAATGAAGTCAGATTCGCAGGGGTGGTGAATGACGTGTAGGTAACGGTCGGTGACCATAGCGCCCCGGCGGTTCCAACGTCGCCGGCCAATAATATGAACGGCGGCCACATTGAAGGCATTCGCGGTGCGGACGATGGAGCCGATGTTGAAGTCATGCTCCCAGTTTTGGATGGCGACATGCAGCGCGTTGCGTTTGGCGTCGAGATCGTCCCGAATGGCGTCAACTGTCCAATACCGATATTGGTCGATGACGTTGCGACGGTCACCGCTGCCCAAAAGCTCCGGGTCAAGCCGCGGGTCATCCGGCCACGGCCGTGGGTGCGGACCCACTCCCGGCGATGCCAGCCCCGCAACTTCATCCTCGCTCATCAATGCCACTAAGACAGGGTAGCAATCGAACGCCGCATAGGGAACGCCGCATTCGACGGTTCTTCGCAACGTCACCAAGCTTTGCCCAAGCGAGTCAAGCGCCCGGGACGTCGCTGACCACGCGAGGCGGGAACCGAGAGGTCGAGGCGGGAACCGAGAACAAGTTGGGCGCACAGGGGCACCTCCGGGAACCAACTCGTTTATGATTGGTCAAGGTGCCGGCGGGAGCCGGATTAGCGGGAGGAAGCCACTGTGCCAAGTGTGAAGAGTCAGATCAAAGATCTCCTAGAACGCATCGACGAGACTTATTGGGGCCCGGAAGAACGGGCCATGATTGACCAGGCTTTGGGTTTGGCCAAGGAACTCGGGGACGACAAGCTGGAGTACCAGGTGCGGATGCGGCTCACCGCATCGGCGGCGCGCACTGGCGATAACGACGCGATGATGTCGTCATTTGCCTGGTGTTTGGCCAAGCACGACGCTAATCCGCATAAATTCCCCGCCGACGTGAACAACGGCGCCGCCGATCTGATGTGGCAATACAAGTGGATGGTTGGCGCGCTTGACTCTTCCCCAATCTTCCCAACGTCTGCTATTGAGGCGATGTTGGACGACATGGAGACCCATTATCGCAAGGCGGCGCTGGGCATGAGCGGAGTGCTTATGGCCCGCTTCCAGCATGCTTGGAGCAGCGGCAATATCGACCAGGCAAAAGAACTCCGCACCCGGGTGCTGGCTGCCGGGGAGGATTCGCATAGCCACTGCGATGCTTGCGGACGCTCCGAGATGGCCGGATTTGCCCTGGAAGTCGGTGAGGTGGAGCAGGCATTGCGACTCGTTGACGAGATCGTCGAAGGCGGCTTCTCCTGCGGCGAAGAGCCAGAGCATGCTCTGGCACGCACCCTGCTGGCAAAGCTGCGCACCGGACGTTTGGATGATGCGAAGAATGCGCACGTTCGCAGCTACCGCTTAGCCCGCACCAATGCCGACAACATTGAAATCGTCGGATTGAACATGGTTTTTTGCGCCATCACCGGCAACGAGGCCCGCGGGCTCGCGATGGTGGAGCGCCATGTCTCTTGGCTTGCCCACGATGCCCTAAACGAGGACGGGCAATTCAAAATGCTCCTCGCAATCGCATCGGTCTTGGAAGCGGTCATCCGCACCGGCCATGGGGAGCAGCAGGTTCGCGGCGCAAACACTCCAACCTTGGCCAGGCTCTTTGGGGAACGGGCGCAACCCTGGACGGTGGCCGAACTAGCCCCGGTGGTTTGGCAAGCAGCCGGCAAACTGGCGGCGGCGTTTGATTCCCGCAACGGCAACAGCTACATCAGCCAAAAGATCGAACAGGCCCGGGCAGTGCTTGACGAGCATTACGACATCCCGATCCACTCCGATTCGTTCCTAGCCGCACCTCCGCCAGCCATTCCAGAGCCGCAAGACGCCGCCGGCTGGCTCACCCAGGCCGAGAACTACGCGTCGTCTGGGATGCCCAGTGAGGCAGTGGCTGCCGCTCGGCGCGTTCGCGAGTTTGACGGCGATATCTCACAGCGGCTGCAAGCATCATCGATCATAATTTCCTCTCTCGTTGAGGCCGAGAATATTGAGTCGGCGACGCAACTCCTACCCCAGCGCATTGCCTTACTTCGCGAAGATGGCCAAAACCTACAAGCTGATGTTGAGCAGCGGCTGGGGCTGGGGCTCTTCGGGCTCACAACGCCAGAGGTGTCGGCGCAACTGGAAGCAGAGTATGAGTCCCTGGCCGGGCTGAGCGGGCCAACGGTCGCCGATGTCCAGTTCTGCCTAGCTTTCTCGCTCTCTTCCGATACCGAAAACGACCACGGAGAGAGAATAATCGAACTACTCAGATCGTCTGTCGCGGGCGCTGGCGAACGACCGAGTCTACGCCAATCTGCTTTGATGTTCTTGTCTGGCTACCTGATGGATCAAGACCCAACTGCTGCGCAAGAGCCGCTGGAGGATTTGTTGGCGCAGGCGTTGGCGCCATCGCGGCGAGCCGGGGCCCTGCGGATGCGAGCCCGGTTACACGGCATCTTGGGCGACTATGACGCGGCAGTGCGCGACGCGGATGAAGCCACCGCCATTAATGCCGCCCTGCGATTTGCCGGCTCCACGGCTAGCTCGGCAGCCCTGGCCGGCCAGCTTTACCTAAAGGGCGGACGGCCTGAGGAAGCCCTGTCGCGTTACCGCTACGCACTTCGCGAAGCCGAGCAACTCGAGGCGTCCACCGTCGGCTTGAAATTCGACTACGGGCGGGCGCTCATCGCCGCCGACTATCCGATGGAGGCTGCCGAAGTCTTCACCGAGGTGCTTCGCATTGAGAACGAAAACGAAGCTCCGGCAGCTGCCCGGGCTGACACCTTGGAATGGTTGGCGCGCGCCTATGAAAACAACGAGCAATATGGTTTCGCGTTAGGCTGCTATTCAGATTCGGTCGATTTGTACTTGGAAGCGCAAGATAACGGCCAAGCCGCCGTCGAGTTGATCAACAAAGGCAATCTGCTTCGCGCATTCGACGAGACCGAGGATGCCCTGGAAGCTCTGAATCAGGCCGTTGCCCTAGCTGAAGGGCTTGAAGATGCCAACGCGCTCATCGTCCGCGGCCTAGAAGCCCGAGGCCTCGCCAAAGCCAAAGCCCAAGATGCCTCCGGCTTGGAAGACATGGATCGGGCTATCCAAATCTGCGACGGTGGCGGCGCGCTATGGAAGGCTGCCGACCTGGTTGACTCAAAGGCGCGCGCGCTAGCCCAACTCTCCAGCTATGACGAAGCCGTCCGAACTTTCTTGAACGCCGCAGACGGCTATCTAAACGCCGGCGACATCTCAGGCTCGTCCCGAGCCGAATTCTTTGCCGGCCAAATTCTCATTGACGAGCAAAGCCGACATGGAGATGCCATACCGCTGTTTAGCAGCGCCTTGGAAAAAGCGCAAACGGCCGAAGAATCGGGGGAGCCTGCCGCAGACATGCGCAAAGCCATAGCCCTGCGCCTGGGGGACGCCCTGGAAGAGACCGGCCAAATCGCCCAGGCAGCCCAAGCCAGGCGGCTAGCAGACGACTAATCCCGCCCAACGCCTCATCGGGGTTTATGAGGCGCCAAAGACACTGCGGGACTACAGCTTCTCCAAGCCGACGCTTAGGGCGATCAGATCCGCTAGGGCGGTGGTCATAAGCGAACGGTCGGGCGAACTCAGCGGGCGGTGCCCGGCTAGCTGCGATTGCACATAGAGCAGCGAGACACAGCGTGAGAAGACTGTTTCATCTTCCAGCTTGGCCAGGGTGCGGATCACCGGGTTGCCCCAGTTCAGGCATAGGCGCGCGGTCGCCTCGTCGGCACCGCCGGGAGTTATCGTCTTGGCGAATTCGTCTACCTTGCCTAGGAGATCGCTCCACAGGCCTTCGCCAACAGCCTCGCGAGCCCGACCCCGGTCGATGTGCCGGAACACTTCTGGGTCGGCGACATAGAGGGCGGGCATATCGGGCTGTTCCATGATGCGCACCACTGCTTGGCATTCACGCGACTTCAACACCTCGCCGGCCCGGTTCTCGAGCGCGACCACCACGGCGCGGTCATCAAGAGGCGGCGGATCGAGTCTGTCCAGCTCGCCCACCACGTCCACCCGCTCGACCGTTACCTGGTCAAATAGGGTAGGCAACAGCTGCACGAGCTCGGAGTCATAGATATAACCGCCATTGACTATCGGCGCATCCTCGCGGGCAATCGAAGCGATCTGCCGGAATTCATCCACCGTCTGCGTGAAACGCACATTCTCGTATTCGCCCACCAGCCTCTCGACTCGCATCCGCCCGAGAGTGGTCTCAACGGTCAGCCACTTGGTGATGAACTGCGCCAACTCGTCGTCGTGTAAAACCAATTGCTTCAGCGACACCTCGTGAATGGCCAAGAACGCCCTGAGCCGATGCTCGTCTGAGACGGTAAGCTCAATGAGCCAGCGCCGGATGGCATCGCCGAGCTGGGTGCGGGTGTATTCGAGCCGAAAATCCTCCACAATGGCTTCGCGGCTGGCCGTCGGGCTCAGGTCGGCGGAGTTAACCACCGCTCGGACGAAAAACGCCCAGGGCGGCAAAATCTCGGGAGCGTTCTTGGAAAGCAGCATCCGCCCCAAATAGACGCGAGTCGCCTGTTGGCTGGTGGGAGGCGGCGCGAATGGCAGCACAAAGGCCTTGCCGCGGGTGTTCGTCCCCGGGGCGCAGATGTCGATTATGTCGAACGGGCGGGTGCCAATGACCTCTTGGGAGTAGGCGACCAACTCGTCGACGTGGCCGGGGATGTCTTGGAGAAAGACGGCCTCTTTGTTGATGATCTCGGTGCCGTTCGGCGTGGCCACTTCCACCCGGACGGGAAGAAACTCGCCATATTCGCCAGCGAGACGTGTGACCATCGCCGTCTCCAAGAACTCGCCGGTGTCAAACCTCGGGGTCAAAAAGAGCTGCGTCCCTATTGGCATCTCAATGCCCAGCTCGCGGACAGTGAAGGTTCCGTTTTGGTTGCCTATCCACTCCACCGCCGCGCCGCCCTTTGCGCTGCGGGAGATGATGCGGATGTCTTCGGCAACCATGAAACAGCTCAGCAGGCCGATGCCGAACTGGCCCAAATAGTCGGAACGCGGGATGTCGAAGATGTCGCGCTTCGAGCTGCGGCCAACGGTGGCGAGCAGTTCCGAAACCTCGTCGATGTCTAAGCCGATACCTTCGTCCGTTATAACGAATTCCCTCCGGGTCTCATTCATGGGCGCGATGTGGATACCCCAAGGCCGGCTTGGCTCCTCATCAGCGGCAAAACTCTCGCGGCGCGCCGTAATGGCATCTACCCCGTTTTGCAGAACCTCGCGCAAAAACACTTTCTCCGAAGAGTAAATGTGTCGGCTCAGCAGGTCGACTACCCCGCGCAAATCAACCTGAAATGGCTTGGCCTCGGGCGTCACATCACTCACCGGAAAATGATAACAGTGCGTTGGCTGCCATTTTCGTGTTGAATTGGGGACAACATGATTGACACCTTCACGCAACTCCCCCTCACCGTCCCGCTATTTCTCGATTGGCTTGATCCGGAGTTCCTAATCAACTCCCTGGGCAACTGGGCGCTGTGGGGGGTGGCATTCATCATCTTCGCCGAATGCGGCCTCTTCTCGATCTTGCCCGGAGATTCGCTGCTGTTCACCGTCGGCATGTTCGTCGCCTTGGGCTCGATTTCATTTGGGACGCTGGCCAGCGGCTGGGTTTTGGCGATCACCTGCCTGGTGCTCACCGCTGCCGCAATTCTGGGGAATATCTCCGGCTACTGGATCGGCGTCTTGATCGGCCCACCTATTTTTAAGCCGCGGACGGGTTTTTGGGGCAAGGTCTTCAACCCGCGCTATGTCGACATGACCCACGAGTTTTTCGAAAAGTACGGCAACCGGGCGCTAATCTTGGCACGTTTTGTTCCCTTCGTGCGCACGTTCGTCACCCTAATTGCCGGTATCGGGCGGATGAGCTTCTCGCGTTTCATCAGCTTTAGCGCCATCGGCGGCATCCTGTGGGCAACTGGCGTCACCGTCTTGGGATTTTTCCTGGGGACGATTCCGATCATCCACGAGAACATCGAGTTGGCGCTGGTGCTGATAGTGGCGATCTCGCTGGTGCCCATGGTCGTGGAGTACCTGTTGGCTAAGCGTCGCAATGCCGCAGCGCGGAACGCCAAAGAAGCGGGCGGGACAAGCCCGGAATGACGTTGCAAGCGCCGCAACGCCCGGCGTTCCTAGAAT
>JAITSW010000020.1 GCA_031287505.1 Propionibacteriaceae bacterium | reverse complement strand
GGTAGATGGCAAATACTCCAGTTGATTTCACTGACGAGGAGCGAATCCTCGACGTTGACGTCGCCGAGGAGATGGAAACAAGTTTTCTCGAATATGCCTATTCGGTGATCTACTCGCGAGCCCTCCCCGATGCGCGCGACGGCCTCAAGCCAGTGCAGCGCCGCATCCTTTTTACCGCAGAGCAGATGGGACTGCGTCCCAACACCTCCCATGTGAAGTCTGCGCGGGTGGTGGGCCAGGTGATGGGCCAGTTGCACCCGCATGGCGATGCGGCTATCTACGACGCGCTGGTGCGCTTGGGACAGCCTTGGTCGATGCGGTTGCCCACGATTGACGGCCACGGCAACTTCGGCTCTCTGGATTCTGGGCCGGCGGCTATGCGCTACACCGAATGCCGAATGTCAGATGCCGCCCTGGCAATGACCGCCGGGCTGGATCAAGACACAGTTGACTACCGGCCCAACTACGACGGCAAAGAGGAAGAGCCGGTCGTTTTGCCAGCCGGTTTCCCAAATCTCTTGGTGAACGGCACCACCGGCATCGCCGTTGGCATGGCGACGAACATCCCGCCCCACAATCTCGTTGAAACCGTCCAGGCCCTGAAATTCCTGCTTGCCCATCCAGATGCCTCAGTAGACGATCTGATGTTGCATATCCCCGGCCCCGATCTGCCTACCGGCGGCAAAATCATCGGTTTGGAGGGCATCCGCGAGGCCTATGAGACCGGGCGCGGCTCTTTCCGCATCCGAGCCACTGCCCGCATCGAACAAGTCTCCCCCAGGCGCAAAGGCATTGTCGTCACCGAGCTTCCTTATGCCATCGGTCCGGAAAAGATCATCGAGCAGGTAAAGAATGCCGTTCAAAAGAAAAAACTAGTTGGCATTTCGGATATCAAAGATTTGACCGACCTGGCAAACGGCACCCGGCTCGTCATCGAAATCAAGAACGGCATAAACCCGGACGTCCTACTCGAAGAGCTTTACCGGCAAACCAAGCTCGAAGACAGCTTCGGCATCAATGCGGTGGCTTTGGTGGACGGACAGCCGACCACCATGCCGTTGAAGCAAATGCTGCAGGTCTATCTAGACCACCGCATCGAGGTGATTCAGCGCCGTTCCGCGTTTTTGCTGGGCAAGGCCCAAGACCGGCTGCATCTAGTTGAGGGCTTGCTGCTGGCCATAGTCGATATTGACGACGTGATTGCCATTATCCGAAATAGCGATGACGCGGCTGAAGCGCGCTCCCGTCTCATAGAAGCTTTTGAACTGAGCGAAGTGCAGGCAAATTACATCCTCGATATGCAGTTGCGCCGGCTCACCAAGTTCAGCCGGATTGATCTGGAAACCGAGCGGAACGACTTGTTGGCCAAAATCAAAGACTTTGAAGAAATCTTGGAGTCAAAAGTTCGGCTGCATCAGGTGGTTGCCGACGAGCTCACCGAAGTGGCCCGCACACATGGCACGGAACGGCGTACCGTATTGCTTGCCTCGTCTGGCACTGCGGTTAAAGCTGTCGGAGCCTCCTTGGAGATTGCGGACCACCCCTGCTGGGTGCTGCTCTCCAGCACCGGTTTGCTGGCTCGCACCGAGAATGCGGAGCCGATTCCCTCTGGCGGCGCGCGGGCTTCCCATGATCTGATCACAGCCGTGGTTGCGACGACGGCTCGCGGCGAGTTCGGCTTGTTCACTTCTTTTGGGCGCATCCTCCGCGGGCACGCGATCGATCTTCCGTCCGTTCCAATCACCGCGAATGCCCCAAATCTGCAAGGCGGCTCAGCGGCAGCCGAATTGCTGCCGCTAGAACCGGGTGAGAGAGTCCTTGGCCTGACTACCCTCGAAGGCTCATATGGCTGGGCTTTGGGGACGAAGAGCGGCGTCGTCAAACGGGTGAATCCCGAGGTCATCGGCAAGGATGCCTGGGATGTCATTCGGCTAGCCGATGGCGACGAGGTAGTGGGCGCCGTTGAGCTCAAGCACGATCTCGATGAATTTGTGTTTGTCTCCACGGACGCGCAGCTATTGCACTTCCCGGTGTCGGGCGTTCGCCCGCAAGGCCGTTCAGGCAGCGGCATGGCCGGTATCAAGCTTGGCGCCGGGCAGTCGGTCGTCTTCTTCGGCGTCAGTTCGGCAAATGACTCGGTGGTCGTCTCGGTGGCAGGCTCGTCCACCGCCCTACCCGGCACCGACGCGGGCTCGCTAAAGGTGACCGATTTCGCCCTTTTCCCCGGCAAAGGCCGGGCGACCGGCGGCGTCCGCTGCCAGCGCTTCCTAAAGGGCGAAGACATGCTCCTAAACGCTTGGGTCGGCCCGACTCCAGCCATTGCCGCCGCCGCTTCGGGCACTCCCATCGAGCTCCCAGAGCTTGATCCGCGCCGAGACGGCTCCGGCACCCCCGGCTCTCACCCCATAGCCGCGATTGGAACGAGATACCACTGGTAAGACCTGGCCTGCCATTACCGGAAAATGTTCACCATAGATGTATTCGCCTATTTTTTGGTTTCGTAAGGCGATTCAAACACCGCGTTAAACCTTTGATATCGCCGTCGATAATTTAGGCGGTAATCCGAAGCCCCGCTGGGCACCCGTATTCATGGCTCCTTTGAGAGAAGATA
>JAITSW010000008.1 GCA_031287505.1 Propionibacteriaceae bacterium | reverse complement strand
TCCATGGTTATGGTGACCGTCAACCCGGCTTTCCGCCAGCCGGAGGCCCGCTATCTCTTCGAGCAATCTGGCGCAGCCGCCTGTTTCACGGTGTCCCAGTTCCGCGGCAGAGGGTTGCTGCACATGGCCCGGGAGCTGTCCGGGCAGATTTCAACGCTTAGAGATGTATTCGATATAGAAATCCGGGATCAATTACCGGTTGCAGGCCTTAGCGTGGAATTGCCGGCGGTAGCTCCCGAGGCACCGGCGCAGATCCTCTACTCGTCGGGGACAACCGGGGTGCCAAAAGGAGCAGTCCTCACCCATCGCTCAATCACGAATAACGCCCGGGAAGCCGGTATCAGGGTCACCGCCGGACACACCGAAGGCGTGGTCTGGCTGGTCACCCTTCCGCTTTTCCATCTGGGAGGCTGTGTTATCGCGGCGCTTGGAACACTCGCCCTGGGCGGCACCCTGGTGACACTCAGGGCATTTGAAGCCGGCCTGGCGCTTCAAATTATCGAAAAAGCGGGTGTCACCGTGACGAATTTGGTACCCACCATGATGCTGGCGATGTTGGAACATCCAAGCTTCGCAGACACAGATGTGTCTGCGGTACGTTCCATCATGCTTGGCGGGACTACCGTCCCAGCCGAATTGGCCCAAAAGGTTTCCGACCTGGGGGTGGATGTTGTTCTCGCGTATGGGCAAACGGAAGCCGCCATGGTCACCGCCACCAAACCCGGCGACAGCGCTGAAGACGTTATCGCTTCTTGCGGAACCCCCCTGCCCCATGTCGAGGTTCGGATCTGCGACCCGACAACAGGCGTTCAATGTCGGGTAGGCGAGATTGGCGAGATTCAAACCCGGGGAAGCCTCACGCTTAGCGGGTATTTTCGAAATCCCGAGGCGACTGCTGCTGCCTTTGCAGGTGGTGGATGGCTGCGCACCGGAGATTTGGCCCACCTTGACGACCGCGGGTACCTCTATATAGCCGGACGGGCGAAAGACATGATTATTCGCGGGGGCGAGAATATCTATCCCCGAGAAATTGAAGACTTGTTGCTGGCCCAACCCGCGGTGGCAGATGTGGCGGTTGTCGGGGTGCCTGACGACTACTACGGCGAGGTTGCCGTGGCATTTGTGAAGACCGGGGAAGGCGCGCATCTAGATGCCGCCAATCTGCGAGCCTCCTTGGTTGAAAAGCTGTCCGGATACAAGATCCCCGCCCATTGGGTTTTCGTCGATAGCTTCCCGCGAACCGCGTCTGGAAAGATCCAGAAATTCGCCTTACGCCAAGCCTGGGAACGTGGAGAGCATCTGCCGGTTCCCACTTGCTGAAAACTAGGCAAGCCCTACGTCAGTATTCCCACGTCCGAGAGTGAATTCCCGGTATCCGTTCCTTCAGCGCGGCGACTCGTCCGCCCTTGAGCAACGTCACAACGAGGATGTCGAGATTTGGGCCGGCGAAGCACAAATTCGTGGGGTGGGATTCACCTCCGGTCGAGATCCGGCGAAGCACGCCACCGCCGCCATCGAGGACTATCACATCGTTCGACTCAAAGCCGGCGACATAGAGATTCCCGTTGGTGTCGAAAGCTATACCGTCAGGATTCATTCCCGGAATTTGGGCGAAGAGGGAAGGCTCCGTCGGAATGCCGCCGTCAATCCGATATCTGACGATGGCGTCAGCTAACGAGTCCGCAACGTATAGCTCGGCGCAATCTGGCGAGAAGGCGAGGCCGTTGGGGAATGACAGGTCGGTGATGACGGTGTCCACTTGCCCGTTGGCAGGGTCGAAAATGCACACTTTGCTGCCGGCTCCCCCGTTTTGGACGGCGTCTGGGTCGGTGAACCAGACGCGCCCATTTGGATCGACTGCCAGATCGTTGGGGGCGTTTGCGCCGCAGACAGGTAGGTCTGACACTTCACCGCCGATAATGGTTTGCAAACCGGGCGTAACAGGACGGGTGGAGCGGCTCCTTCCGGCAGCATCCCCATTCTGGGCAACATAGATTGTTCCCCCCGGGCCTTCGGCAAGGCCATTCGGCGCCCCGCCGGTCTCGTATGCGCCTATCGGGTCGACAGCCCCGTTTTCTTGGGCGGAGATATCGAGGGAGTAGACCAGCCCGCGAGACAGGCTGGTCACCAGCAGCCGATTGTCGGACGTCCAGACCGGGCCTTCGGTGAAGCCGATCGTCTTGGCGATCAAAGAAAAATCGTCGGGCAACTCCATGAGAGATCACTTTCGGTAGAAAGATTCGAATATGCAGTATTCTAGCGAATGTTAGCCATCTCCCTAGAGTTACCAACTGAGAGGCATTGGAATGGGATTCACCTTGTTGGGTGGGCAGGAATTACTCGGCCACACCTGGGCTTCCATCGTTGGCCAGCGTGCCGTCGAATGCCCGGGGCAAGTTGCCTTCCATATCTGCGGGCCGGATTGGGACAGCGACCTTTCCTTTGGCCTATGGCACGAGTTGGCAACCTCGCTTGCGCGGACGCTGGCCCATCTGGGGATAGGGCGGGGAGACCGGGTCGCCGCCCTGAGCTCTGGAAGTGTCGTCTGGCCGGTTGTCCAAGTGGCCTGCAGCCATCTTGGAGCCATTTTGGTGCCGGTAAACAGCCGCTACCGCCATGGCGAATTGGTCTTCGTCCTAGGCATGGCCAAGCCTAAAGTCGTCTTTCTCGTGGAACGTCTCGGAGAAGCGGACATCTGGGAACGGGTGGCAAACGCCCTCTTGGACATCGAAGACTTCTCTCCCAAGCTAGTCGCCTTCCCAAGTCCCAATGTCACAACTAACAGGCATCGCGTTAGCCCAGATGGCGAATGGCTGCAAGCGGTAACTGCCGGAGTGCTGACTTGGCAACAAGCGATCACACCCCCCAGTGCAATCCCCGAGCCAAAACCTGCCGCCGCCAGCCCCCGCGATGCCGTCTTGCTGCAATTCACTTCGGGGACGACGTCTTTCCCAAAGGGCGCGCTCCTGGATTCCGCCTCCACATTGCGGGCAACTTACGAGTTGGGGCGGCGGATGGGGCTAACCGAGTCGGACGTCATGTACTCGACTCAGCCTATGTACCATGTGGGAGGGTCGGTCGCGACTACCCTGATGGCTCCCACCATCGGCTGCGCGATGGTGGTGCCCGAGCGGTATACGGCTGAAGAGACTTTCCGCCTCGTTGAGAAGTACTCGGCCACAGCCAGAACCGGGCAGGCCGCGATGTATTTGCGCGAACTGCACCATAGGGATTTTTCTCCCCGCGTCTTCCGCACGGTAACCAAAGGCTGGTCTGGCGGAAGCGCTCTGATGAAGCAGCAGATCGTCGAAAAGATGGGCATCCCCGATCTCATCTCAACGTATGGGCTAACCGAGTCGGCCGCCGTGGTGACAGCCTGCGATTCGCATGATCCCCTCCAGGCACGGCTGGCATCTTCGGGGCGCGCCCTGCCGGGTCTGGAGGTGGCGATTTCAGTGGATGGCGAAATGCTCACGGGCGACACCCCGCCAGGCGAGGTTTGCGTTCGAGGTTGGTCGGTCATGCTGGGCTACTTTTCCGACAGCGAGGCAACTGCCGAAGCTATCGACGCCCAAGGATGGCTGCACACGGGAGATTTGGGGCGCCTAGACGGGCAGGGGTTCATTTACATCATCGACCGCATAAAAGAGATGCTCAAACCAGGCGGAGAGAACGTTTCCCCGGCAGAGGTCGAGCGGGTAATCGCGCAGCTTCCGCAGGTGGCCGCGGTGGCCGTGGTGGGGATGCCAGATGACAAGCTCGGCGAAGTCCCATGCGCATTTGTCGAAAATCCGGACGGCACCCTGTCTGAAGAAGCGGTCACCGGTTTCTGCACCCGACAGATGGCGAGTTTCAAAGTTCCCAGAAAGGTGATCTTCGTCGACACTTGGCCGATGACCGGCAGCGGCAAGATTGCCAAGGGAGAGCTTCGCAAACAAGTGGCCGACAAGGGCCTTGGAATAGTGGGAAGGACGGGGTGAAAATGCCTGTGGCAACCGGCGAGACGGCAGTTGCGGACGACTTTGAGGCCTTGCGGGCCAGAGTGGTTGGGTATCAATTGCCAGGCGGCACCTTTGAGGTTGCCGAGTATGAGCGTTTCCTTTCCCATGACGCGATATTGTCGCCCAGACTGCCCGCCGGAGTGCTTCACCCGACCTGGGTGCTGCTGGGCGCCTTGCGGGGGATGGGTATGACCATGGAGGAAGTCGCCGAGATCGCCGGCGCCGGCAAAGACGATGTTGTCATGTTCGGGCAGAGCAGCATCGACCAGGTTATCGGGCTGAAGACCGCAGTTCCGTATGTTGTGGCTGGAAAGATTGCCAGCCTTACCCGCAAAGAGGGTAAGCGCGGCGGCATCATGCACAGCTACGAGGTCGAGCTGACTATTTCCACTGGGGACGGACAGCTGTGCGCGGTATCGTCTCAGACTTTTCTCATTCTGAAAGGTGCGGCCAATGGGGCGTGAACTCAATCTTGGCGACGAAATGCCCGAAGTCGAATATGGCATCGAGATCGGGCCTAT
>JAITSW010000031.1 GCA_031287505.1 Propionibacteriaceae bacterium | reverse complement strand
AAGATGTCACCGGTGAAACCTTCGGCGACTACAACGGCGCTATCAGCATCAGCGGTTCTGAATCAGCGCCGGTGTCCATCCATCCTGATCCGGGTGCGCTCTGGGTGCGGGTGATGCGGGTCGGCAGCGCGTATGTCGTCCACCTAATCAACCTTCTCGGGCAAGGTGACGCCAATTGGGATGCCCCGAAACAGCCGATTGCCCCGGTCGGCGGCCTGCGTTTGCGGGTGGAGCGCATTCAGAAAGAACTCCCGACTTGGTATTTCGCCAACCCAGACGAGCCGGGGCAGATGCGGTGCCTGGAGCCGCAAGCAGAGGGCAATTTCGCCACTTGCGAGCTTCCGGCTATCGGCGCGTGGGCGCTGGTCTACCTACCCGGGTCGGAGAATATTAGAGAGTTTCCGGAGAATACTAGAGCGTTTCCGGAGAATACTAGAGCGCAACACTGGAGGCCAGGCCGATGCGGCCCCACCGGGAGCGACGCGTGAGAGTTTCCGGAAAACATTAGAGCGCAACACTGGAGGCCAGATGAATAACCCCGTACAACCGTCCTGGATTCCGGACGCCGTCTTCTACCAGATCTTTGTGGAGCGTTTCGCAAATGGACGCCCAGAAATCGACCCGGAAGGGGTGGTGCCGTGGGGCAGCACGCCCACTAGGGGCAACTTTTTCGGCGGCGACCTACCCGGCATCGCGCGGCATCTAGACCATCTGGAGAACTTGGGTGTCAACGCCCTCTACCTGACGCCGATCTTCGAGGCCGACACGAACCACCGCTACGACACTGCCGACTATTCCCGTATCGACCACCGCCTCGGCGACCTCGCCGACTATCAGGCGTTGCTGGGGCAAGCACACCGGAGGGGCATCCGCGTGGTGTTGGACGCCGTCTTCAACCACACTGGGGAAGGGCACTGGGCGTTTCGGCATATCCGCGCCAACGGCCCGCACTCCCCGTATGCCGACTGGTACCACATGGAGTTCCCCGTCCAGCGAGACCCGAAACCGAACTATGGCACCTTTGCCGGCTGCCCCTACCTGCCTAAGCTGAACCACGCGAACCCCAAAGTCCGCGATTACCTCTACGGTGTTGCTTTGGACTGGCTGCGCACCGGCATCGACGGTTGGCGATTGGACGTCCCCTACGAGATGGAGCCGGATTTTTGGCGCGGCTTCCGCGAGGTCGTCAAAGGCGAGAACCCGCAGGCGTACATCGTCGGCGAAGTCTGGGAGCTTGCCACACAGTGGCTGCAAGGCGACCTGTTCGACGGGACGATGAACTACCCGCTGCGCTCGGCGATTCTCGGCTTTGCAAGCGCAAAGCTAGACGCGCGCGAATTTGTGAAAACGATGAACGCCGTTAGCCAGGCCACTCCGGCTTGGGCGCGTCCGGGAATGCTCAACCTGCTTGGCTCTCACGACACTGAGCGCGTTTGGACTCATTTGGATGGAGATCCGTTCGCGCTCCGAGTTGCGACCGCGCTGCAATTCACCTGCGAGGGTGCCCCGATGGTTTATTACGGCGATGAAATTGGGCTGGCGGGTGGCGATGACCCTGACAACCGCCGTCCGATGCCGTGGGATAAGGCGGTTTGGGATCGCGGACTTCTTGCTTGGACGCGGGAACTCATCGAGTTGCGCAAAGCGTATCCCGTTCTGCGCGGCTCAGAGGATGCCTTGGTTCCTCTAAGTGAAGAGGCATTTTTGCGTCGCCGTGGGAACGGCGACGAGGCTGTCTATTTAGTGGTAAACCGTGGCGAGATCCCGGTGGAACTGCCCGCCGATTTGGCGTCAGCGCGCTTTGCGGTACTGCTCGGGGATGGAGACGCTGTGCAATTTGGTGTTGGACGAGCCACCTTGGGCGGTCATTCGCTTGTAGTGCTGGGTAACGCCTATACCCATCCAACCTCGCAGTGCTAAGAGCAGCATTCTTTAAACTGCAAGTTGTCCACCCCCGCGGCACCAGGTTATTGGGCCGGAGGCAGGATGGCTATTCCGCTGACGTCTACGTGGGAGTTTTTTAGGAAGGCGTAGGTCAGGCCGTCGGCTTGGCAATCTTCGAAGACAATTTTCTTCAAGTTACCGTTCTTGAAGAAACAGTTGCGAAGGTTTACACCCTGGAATCTGACTTTCGAGAACTTACAGTTCACGAAAGAACAATCTGCCAGCTCGCCGGTGAAAACAATGTCGATGAAGTTGCTGGCCTTCCACTCCACCCGATTCCAGATAGCGCCGACGATGACATTGCTCGCGAAAGCTGAAGCTCTGAATTTTGCGTCACTGAAGTCGGCGCCGGAAAAATCATTGGCTACCAAACCGCTCGCGCGAAATTGGGTGGCTACCAGCGAAGCATTGGCGAAAGTCGAATTCCTAATGTTAGACGAAGACAGTCTGCCCGAACTCAAGTTGGCTTGCGAGAAATCACAGTTTTTGATGCTGTTACCGGAAAACACCGTCTCGCAAAGATCAGCTCCGACAAACTTGCAATTCGCAATATTCGAACCGGAGAACTTGCCATTCAGATTACTCAGCCCGGAGAAGTCGGCGTCCCGCCAAATAGCTGACGACATGTCAAGGCCGGGCGCTTGATTCCGTTCTCGGCTATCGGCAGGGTCGATGTCTGTTAGTTCGAGGTGAAACCCAGAATCGCCCGTGTTACCGGCTCCCGGAAATGCGGCAGAGCCTTGTTCGGAAAAGTAGTTGAGATCCACACCCAACACCTGAGCGATACGGTTGAAAGTGATGATGTCCGGCATGGACTCTCCGCGTTCCCACTTACCCACGGCCTGCGAACTGATAGAGAGCAGATCGCCGAGTCCGGCTTGCGACAAATTCCGGTTCTTTCTGGCGTCCATAATTCTTTGGCCGATGATGGTGGTGTTCAACATGAGTTCAGCTCCTTGCGATTAGGTTGACTGTCAGCTACGCTACCCGCCGAAACACCCGAAATTTCCGAAAATATGAACCTATTGGTTGTAATTACACAACAGTTAGTGGGAAATGCGTGGTTTCATGCGGATCTGCCAGCTCTGCACGGCTTGGAATGCCGCCGGGCCGCCCTCCAAGCGGTTTGCCTAGTTGGCCTATGCGTCGCGGGTGTCGGATTTTGTGCCCGCCATAGAAGTTATCCTTCCCTGGGTCACCAACGATTAAAGGATACGTGCATAGCGTTTAGGCGAATGGCTACGGTCTAAAGGATGCGAATATGCCTAGAGCTTGCTGGCGGGCGTCGTTCCCCTGGGCGCTTCTTCGCAGTGTTCTAAGGGGGTCGCGAGACTTGGAGCGGGACTGTGGCTGGGGCATTCACGGCCGAGAAGGCGGAGAACATCAATCACTATTCTGGCTCGAGTATCGTCTGGACATATTGGCCGGCAGGACGTCACAAAGGACCGTCCCC
>JAITSW010000250.1 GCA_031287505.1 Propionibacteriaceae bacterium | reverse complement strand
TTTGGAATTGAGATCGTGCCCTTTACTGCTGAGCATGCTCATCTTGCTCGCGAGGCCTACCGGGAGTTTGGCCGAGGAAGCGGACATCCAGCGCACCTAAACCTTGGCGACTGTTTCTCGTATGCCCTGGCAGCCGCAACGTCCCTTCCACTGCTATTCGTAGGAGATGACTTCTCCCACACAGACGTGGTCAGAGCGTCTATTTGATGACTTGCCTTGGACGCCCTGACGGTGATCTAGGAATGGCCAAAGACTTTCTTGGTTGTTTCGGCACACCAGTTCGTCACATTGCGTAGCATCGTTTCGCCCACAGCGCTTGAGACCTGTACAAGATCTGATTGCTTTTTTGCATCGGCCAGTGCGTCAGGAGTTCTTTGTGCCAACCCTTGAAGTTCTGAAAGTACCCAGCCCGGTTCTAGGCGAAGTGACAGGGCGAAATTCTCCCAATTGCTCCTACCCACGTAAGAGAATCTATCTTCGCCACCGATACTCATCGACGAGTGTTCAGCCCAATTTGCCCCATAAGCAAGAGTGGAGTTTAGGTCGTATAGCGGTGCCAAACGGACTTCTCCAGGGGTTAGTAACAACGAATAGTTACGTGCGTGTGCATCGGAACCGCGCAGAAGATGATTCGTAATGAGGGTGCGGGCAAACGTTTCTACGTCTTGCAGTGGGCAGTATCTTCTTATCAGTTCGCCACATACTGCCGCGCTAGGTCCGCCTTCAATTTCGTATTTGCGCTGCGGATTTGCGCCAAGGGCCTGACATAAGTCTTCTTGATGAACCCGTCGCCACCCAGTTGCGGTGAGAACGCGGTCAAAGCGTTCGGATATAACTGCCCGTTCTCCGTCGAATTCGTCAAGGGTGGTAGGAGCTGCAGGAAGACCCAAGTTTGCGGCGGTTCTTGCAGTCAGTGCTTCAACTAAATCTTGCGATTCCAAGCCCGGGATGGCGGGTTTGAGGATGTGAGTTGTCGGTTCGGCTCCATATGGAAGCGCCCAACCGGAGGCAGTCTTCTGTAAGGCTATCTTGGCTTGTGCCCCGGCTAGCGAGAACTTGCCTGCCCCAGTTGAAATATCAACAACAGAGCTATCGGCTCTTGCTGCCCGGAGCATTTGCGCAATATCTGATGCAGATACCTCGACAATCCCGCCTTTGAACTCTCGCATCGTTTCCAATCTGTCCGCACTTACGAATTGGGCTGCTCCAGCGACATCCTCACCAACATAAGGAAGCAGGCTTTCAGCCCGCATGTCAGTGACGCGGAAGTCTCGTCTCCAGCGGGCGAGCACTGCTTCTCGTTCCGGCAGGAGAGCAGATATCCATCTAGAAATAACGTTGCCTTTCCAGCGGGCGCTAGTTGTAGGCATTGAGAGAGATAGTGGAACCGTTCGAGGGCTATCCAGAGCTTGTTGGTTGTACAGCAGACGCAGATTCTTTCCTTCTCCTGCCAAGCCTCCAATCTCTCGACCATTCATCAGGACGTGCAACTTTTCAACCATTTGTTTCACGCTCCTTGAGTATGGCGACGGATAACTTCACTAGCGGAAATGCCATCTTCTACTATGGGCGTGATTCGGATCGGAGTCAGGGTTATGCTGAGATTCAGTTCGAGAAGCAGACGCATGATCATGTCGAAAGGGGCAGAGCGCTTTTCGCCTGCCTCAAAGCCGATCAGCCAATATCTGCTGACTTTTGCGGCCCTAGCTAGCGCGGCCTGCGAGAGGTGCTGCTTCTCGCGTTGCTCGCGCACAAGCTCGGCTAGCTGAATCCAATCCGTTACCTGATGTGTCACCATACGATGACTATACCTCCTATGTCACTGTTTAGTGACTATTGTGGCAACTGTTTCGTATATGCCCTGCCGAGATTCCAGGTCTTGCCTGACATGACGTGGCGGTCACCCCACTTACAGTCGTCCGGGCTTTGTGAGGTAGGTGGGGTTCTGGGGGAGTGGGCACCTCTCTATCAGTCATCCCGGACCTGATCCGGGATCTGGTCGTCATGTTCTGGTGTGTTGTTTGGCGGAGATTCCGGATCGAGGTGCTCACTCCTTCGGAGCTCCGCCTGCTTCGCAGAGCCGGAATGACGTAGAGAGGAGCGGAATGGATCTAACGGGAGCTCGCATGACATAAACGCTCTTCACATCATCGACGCCCACCGGGCGAGAGTTGCCCTGATAAAGTTCGTAGAGTCGATATTCCTATAGGAGCGAGGTTGCCGGTGAGCGAGGGTGCATTGTTTACGGCTCCAGAGATGGAGACCAACTATGCGGATGCCAAGAAGGTTGCTGCTCCTGTCCAGCGTCGTGCGGCTATCAGCGTTGACGAATTGGCCCAGAAGGTGCTTGAGGGCTCCCGGCAGCATATCGCCCGTGCTATCACCTTGGTGGAGTCGTCGCGCGCGGATCATCGACGCGTTTCGCGCAAACTGCTTCGCATCCTGCGGCCGTATTCGGGCAAGTCCATTCGCGTCGGAATCTCCGGCGTACCCGGTGCGGGCAAATCGACTTTCATTGACACGCTCGGCGTGCGGCTGATTGGTCAGGGCTACAAAGTGGCCGTGTTGGCTATCGACCCGACGTCATCTAAGACCGGCGGCTCGATTCTGGGCGACCGAACCCGCATGGCGGAGCTAACTGCCTCCGATAACGCTTTCGTCCGTCCGTCGCCAACCTCGGGGCATTTAGGCGGGGTAGCCCGCGCCACCCGCGAATCCATGATCATTCTCGAAGCCGCCGGCTTTGATGTGACGCTCGTGGAGACGGTCGGCGTTGGGCAGTCCGAGGTGGCTGTTGCCGGTATGGTCGATACCTTTCTGCTTATCACCCTGGCCCGGGCCGGAGATCAGCTGCAAGGCATCAAGCGCGGCATCTTGGAGATGGCAGACGTCATTACGGTAAACAAAGCCGATGGCGACCACGAGGCGGAGGCGCGGGTAGCGGCTCGGGATCTTTCGGTGGCGATGAAGCTCATCACCTCTGACCCCAACGCCCGTCGGCCACCGGTGCTGACGTCAAGCTCCTACACCGGCAAAGGGCTAGACGAGGTCTGGAAGACCATCCTTGGCCATCGCACCGAGTTAGAGGCCAGCGGCGAGCTGGAACAGCGGCGCGCAAAGCAGCAGCTCGAATGGCTCTGGGCATTGGTGCGGGGCGAACTGGAAGATGCCCTCAGGCGTTCCGAATCCGTTCAGGCGGTCAAGGCCAGGGCAGAAGCAGAAGTCGTCGCAGGCGACGTATCCGCACTTGAGGCCGCCTCGAGCATAATCGAGGCCTTCGCCAAAGACGCCGACAAGTTGATTCTGCCTTCCGAGAACGCCCGGTAGGCCTGTTTTGGGGTGCAGCCTAATGCCCGAAAGGTGCTGCCAGCAGCCGACCGTATACGGGTGCGCCTAGCTGCCTTATTTGTGGGTGATCTTGGGTACCATGCCCTCGAATGTCACAACCCAGCCTAGGCCGTGTGCCGTTATGTAGGCGATACCGGCTAGGACGATGAGAATTACTATGGCAAAGATGGCGGTGGCTATCGTTTTGCCCGCCCAATGGGCTTTTGCGGGCTCGCCGTCGACAAGAAGCTCAGCTTCGCCACCGGCACCCCAAGCTAGGGCTTTAACGGCAAACGCGACGAGGATTGGCACACCGGCGCCTAGGATGACTCCGATTATGAGCACCCGCCAGGCTGAGTCAAAGGCGGCAAATAGTTGCCCTATCATGTGTCGCCCCCGCTCTCCCCAGAATCTCCGAGAATCTCGGCCGCCGGGTGTCCGATGTCGTCGGTGGGCGTTATTGCCTCGCTGGCAGGACGGCCGATGTGATCGAAGTCTTCGACGACTTCAGCTGCCGCCACGCCTATTTGCGCCGAATCGCCAACGGACGCCGGGCTATCCCAGTCGTCATGGATGTTGTGGTGCCCGACGGCGTTGCGGCGCGAGTGCATATACATGTAGCCGGCAGCCAAGACGAGCACCAGCGTCACCGCAAAAGCTCCAACAGTTTGGCCAGCCCATAGACCCACCCAATGTCCGAGTATCCAGCAAATGGCCCCCACCATGCCCGAGAGGGGCAGCGTGATGAGCCAGGCAATACCCATGCGTCCGGCAACGCTCCAACGCACCGAGGCTCCCTTGCGACCCAACCCGGTTCCCAAAATAGAACCGGTGGCTACGTGTGTGGTTGAAAGCGCGAAGCCCAGCTGCGAGGAGATCAAGATGACGGCGGCGGAGGAAGAATCAGCGGTGAAACCCTGGGGCGGTGAAATCTCTACCAAGCCCTTGCCCATGGTGCGGATGATGCGCCAGCCGCCGATAAACGTCCCCAGGGCAATGGTGAAAGCACAGGCGACTTTTACCCAAAACGGGATGCCGTCGTCGAGGTTCCAATGCTGGGTGGCCACCAGCGCCAGCGTGATGACGCCCATCGTTTTTTGGGCGTCGTTGGTGCCATGGGATAGCGAGAGCAGCGCGGCCGTGCCGACCTGGGCGCGGCGGAAGCCGACATCGAGGTAGCGGGCGGCAACCTTCTCGGTGATTCGGTAGACCAGCCGGGTGCCGATAGCGGCGACAAGGCAGGCAATCACCGGTGAGAACAGCGCCGGGAGGACCACCTTTCCAACTATTCCGTCCAGGTGGTTTCCCTCGCCGATCCACTTGACCCCGCTCCAACCCAGAGACATGACGGTCGAGC
This sequence comes from Propionibacteriaceae bacterium, assembly GCA_031287505.1. Lineage (GTDB taxonomy): Bacteria > Actinomycetota > Actinomycetes > Propionibacteriales > Propionibacteriaceae > Propionicimonas. The sequence continues at coordinate 3,142 of JAITSW010000250.1, read as the reverse complement.
CGACCAGCCCGCCAAAAAGCGCGTGGGACGAGCTGGACGGCAAACCCCACAGCCAAGTGAGGATATTCCAGATGATTGCCCCGGCCAGCCCGGATATCAGGATGAGCAACAGCGGGAAACCCCCGTCTGCGAGCAACTCGGGTTTTGGCGCGCCGTTGGCGTCTTGGATGCGGATGACCGCGTTTGTGACCGTAATCGCGACTTCGACAGAGAGAAACGCGCCCACCAGATTGAGGGCGGCGCACAGGGAAACGGCGGCCTTTGGCGTTAGCGCCTTGGTGGCGATAGAAGTAGCCATCGCGTTTGCGGTGTCGTGAAACCCGTTGGTGAAGTCGAAAGCCAAGGCGGTGATAACCACGATGGCCAACAGCACTAACTGGGGGGTCACCCCTATATCGTAAAGGTCATTTCGGGGTTGGTCTAACTTTTCACTCATGTTGAGCGATTTTGCGGTCATTGGGATACCCGGCAGATAGGGCTTGGCACTGCGGGCAATTCAAGCTGCCGGCCAGCGCCTCGCACTAACTGTGCCCCAGATAGTATTAGCCCATGACTTCTATCCTGACCTTAGTCGCCTGGCCATATGCAAACGGCCCGCGGCACATCGGCCATGTTTCCGGATTTGGCGTTCCCTCCGACGTTTTCTCCAGGTACATGCGAATGTCGGGCCATGACGTCTTGATGGTCTCCGGGACGGACGAACACGGTACCCCGATCTCGGTGCAGGCTGACAGCGAGGGGGTGACCCCGCGAGAGCTCGCCGACAAGTACAACCGGGTCATCGTCGAGGATCTGCAGGGGTTGGGTCTTTCCTACGACCTGTTCACCCGGACGACGACGCAAAACCATTACCGGGTAGTCCAGGACATTTTCACCGCGCTGCACAAAAACGGCTATGTGATCGCCAAAGGGCAAAAGAGCGCCATCAGCCCTTCTACCTCGCGCACCCTGCCAGATCGCTTCATCGAGGGCACCTGCCCAATCTGCGGTTACGACGGGGCCCGCGGCGATCAGTGCGACAATTGCGGCAACCAACTCGACCCGGTCGACTTGATCAACCCGCGCTCGAAGATAAATGGCGAGACGCCCAAATTCGTGGAATCCGAACAGTTCTTTCTAGATCTGCCGGCCTTCTCGCAAACGTTGGGCACTTGGCTTGCCACCCGTTCTGATTGGCGTCCGAATGTGCTGAAGTTCTCGGCAAATCTGCTGGGGGATCTCAAACCGCGGGCGATAACCCGGGATTTGGACTGGGGCGTCCCTATCCCGTTGGACGGCTGGCGCGATCAGCCGATGAAGCGGCTTTATGTCTGGTTTGACGCGGTAATCGGCTATCTCTCGGCCTCGGTGGAATGGGCCCGTCGTTCGGGCGAGGCCGACGCCTGGAAGAAGTGGTGGCTCGATCCGCAAGCGGAGTCGTACTACTTCATGGGCAAAGACAACATCGTCTTCCACTCGGTGATCTGGCCGTCCATCTTGACAGGCCATAACGGCACTGGTGACCATGGGGGGGAAGCCGGCCCGTTCGGACGGCTGAATCTGCCCACCGAAGTGGTTTCCAGCGAGTATCTGACGATGAGCGGCTCGAAGTTTTCGACATCCCGCAAGCAGGTGATTTACGTTGGGGACTTTTTGAAGGAGTTTGGGCCAGATGCTTTACGTTATTTCATAGCGGTAGCCGGGCCGGAAAACCAGGATTCCGATTTCACTTGGGACGAGTTTGCCCGGCGCACCAATTTCGAGCTGGCGAACGAATGGGGCAACCTAGTCAATCGCTCGATTTCGATGGCCCACAAGAATGTGGGAGCCATCCCGGCAGGTGCCGAATTGGCGGGTGTCGATGCGGAATTGCTGCAGGCATCCCGGGCTGCTTTCGCCACGGTGGGCGATTCGCTGCGCCGCTGCCGTTTCAAGCAGGCGATCTCGGAGGCGATGCGCATAGCCGGCTTGGCCAACAAGTACCTCTCGGAATCCGAGCCGTGGAAGCTCAAGGACGACCCCGCCCGCCGCGACACAGTGCTGCATACCGCGCTGCAAGTGGTGTCTGACGTCAACACGCTGCTCACGCCGTTCATGCCGCACGCGGCGCAAAAGGTGCGCGAGGCGCTGGGCGACGAAGGGGTCTGGGCTGCCCAGCCGCAGATCAACATCGTCGGCGAAGCAGGCGGGCCAGACTACCCGACCATCGGTGGCAACTATGCAGCCGAGCAGGCTCGTTGGGAATCGCAACCCATCAAGGTGGGCAAGCCGCTAGCCAAGCCGTCGCCTATCTTTGCAAAAGTGGACGACACCCTGGGCAAGACCGGGCCGAGTTGGGCACCGCTGGAAATCAACGGATGACGCTAGGCGACGATATTGCACAGCACCTGGCCAGATTCGACCGGGTCGCCCTTGGAGACGGTCACGTTCACCACCTTGCCCGAGCGGTGGGCTAGCAGCGGGAGCTTCATCTTCATGGCTTCCATGATGATGACCTGATCGCCTTCGTTGACGTAGCGGCCTTCCCGATGGACGATCTTGAAGATAGACCCGTGCAGTGGGGCAGTCAGCTCTGAGCCTGAGTCGGGGGTGTCCTTGGGCTCTTCTTTTACTATTACCCGTTCGACGACCTTTGGGGCGGGAGTTGGAGCCGGGGGAGCCATGAAGGCCGCCGGCATGCGCAGTTCGACGCGTTTGCCGTTGATCTCGATGAAGAAGGTGTTCAGCTTGTCTGGCTCCGAGGTGTGGGATTCTTCCGAGTAGGGCGCGATGGGTACGTCAAAGTCGTTTTCGATCCAGGTGGTGTGAACGCGGAAGTCGCCATCAGGCGCCAAGAAGTCGGGGTGCTTTAGCAGCTCGCGGTGGAAAGGCAATACCGATGGCATGCCGTCGATTCGAGTCTCTAAGAGTGCCCTGCGCGAGCGCGCTATCGCCTCGTCGCGGTCAGCGCCGCGGACGATGATCTTGGCCACCAAGGAGTCAAACGCTCCCGGGATCGACATTCCAGTGCGATATCCCTCATCGGTGCGCACTCCCGGGCCGGTGGGCAGCCGCCAACCTTCCAAGGTGCCCGGGGACGGCATGAATTTGCGTCCGGCATCTTCGGCGTTGAGACGGAATTCGATGGCGTGCCCGATAATTTCTGGGTCGTCAAAGCCGAGTT
>JAITSW010000113.1 GCA_031287505.1 Propionibacteriaceae bacterium | reverse complement strand
CATGCGAAGGCAGCCAGCGCATATTTCAGCCCCGGCACGCAAATAACCTGCCGATTGGAAACCACCGGTTTCCCGCCTGGCGATTCCGGCGCACCAACGCCCTCAACCTTGCGCCAGAGCGGAATTGAGAGGATGAGAATCACGGTCAACCCAGCTTGGATATAAGAAATTGCCGAATACCCCTGGCGCCAACCAGAGCCATTAACCAGCATCATCGACATCACCATCGGCCCAAGGGTTGCCCCAACACCCCAGAAACAGTGAAGCCAGCTCATGTGTTTTGCCTTATAGTGCAAGGCGACGAAATTGTTTAGCACCGCGTCCACACAACCAGCCCCCAAGCCCAACGGGACAGCCCACAGGCAAACCGCGATCATCGAGGAGGCGGCGGAGATTCCGAATAGGGCAACCGCCGTCATCGAAACGCTGACGACCATAACCGATCCGGTCTTAAAACGATGAACGAGCCGATTGCTAAACAGCGCGGAGATGATCGTCCCGCCACACACGACAAAGGAGGCGATGCCTGCCGATGACTGGTCAGCGCCAATGCTGAGATACATCGATGGCCAAGCCGCGCCGAGAAGTGAATCAGGCAGTCCGAGGCTGATAAACGCTAGATAGATAATGACAAGCAGAGCCATATCGCCCTTTCGGCTTCCCGGCTAAGCGCGAAAGACCCATCGCCTGATTCAGATCTCGGGAGGCATTTCCCCAATCGCCTCAATCGTCGAAAACGTTCCAGCAAATGGGACTCCTCAAACGCTGGTCATCTAGGACGAGATCTCGAACGGCATCGGGCAGCCGCTCCCGCTGCCAGTCTCGTTCTCGAATCCGCAGAGCCTCCGTCCGATCCGCCGGACCGGCCGAAAGCGCTGCCCGAATCGCATAGGCAGCCGCACCCAAATTGTGAGCGGCAACATGGGCCACGGCAACCGCCTGCCCAGCTGACAAAGCGGCAAACTTCGCTGGCGCGATGAGGCCTCGACCGGCAGCATTCGCGGTGAAAGCCATGTTGTGGGCGTCCCTCATCGGCACTTCGCCCCTAATCCAGGAATAGCCCAACTCGATTGCCTGCCTTGGGCGCTGGTCGTTGGGAACTTCATTTTCAAAAAGGCAAAGGACGTGCTCCGCACACTTCAAAGACCATTCCGCCAGCAGATGATGGTCTACATCGGTCAGACTCCCACCGCGCCGAATGGTAATCAGTCGCGGGTCACGCACCTTCGGGAGGATCGGCATCCGCCCATACTATCCGAACGCCACACATTTGACCGGCGTCCCGGCTGTGTTTTTCAATCCTTGATTCCCAGCACGCGTCGGATTTCATCAACGTCGGTAAACAGTTGGGAACGCATGCCGGCAGCGCGGGCGGCCATAACATTTGCTGGTCGGTCATCGAAGAATGTGATCTGGCTAGCCACCCATCCAGTGGATTTGAGGAATGACCGATAGATCGCGGCATCCGGTTTCCGGACGCCAACATCCGCGCTGACAACCCAATGTCTCACCCGGTCGTCTAACCGAAATCTACGCCTGAGAATTCGCGACCACTGGGACACGTCATTGCTTAGCACCGCCACCGGTATTCCGGCAGCATGAAACTCATCCAGGAGTTCTGGCATACCGGGCATAAGCTCGTGCAACAGGCAGTATTCCTCATCATTTCCAGCCACACCGCACTTTTCCCAAAACTCGTTTGAGGCAAATTCGCCAAGGCTGCAGCGGCGATACTCTTTCTCAATCGAGCTATCTGCCAGAGTGCATCCAAGTTTCCGCAGATACGGTATGAGAAGGCCTGCCACGTCATCTGCAGATTCAAATATGACGCCCATGGCATCTAGCACGACTGCTTGCCCATTCACCGGCACCATCCTTAATAAGCGTTGAGATTGAGGTATTTGGCTGCCCGAATACCAGGTAAAACACCCGATACAGAGTCTAACAAGACAGAATCAGGTAAGGTGCTGAGAAGCGTTGGATCAAAACTCGGGAGACTTCCATGCGCCTGCAATCAAGACCGCGACAGTGCCGATGTCCGCGTCGAAAACCGCGCAATCTGTCACAATAAAGACTGCCTATCGAATTGTCTTGTGCGAATAACGTTCCAAGAGAAAGGGACTTCCATGAAAAAGAGAGCATTGGCCGCCGCAGTTTTGACCAGCATTCTCGGCGTTGCCGCTGTTGCCGGATGCACTTCGGACAAACCCGCCGTCACCGAAAGCACCGGCACCGCGACCGATGCCGCGGCAATCGCCAGACTCGTGGTCGGCTTTGACCAGGACTTCCCCCCATACGGCTATGTCGGCGATGACGGGAAATTCACCGGCTTCGACCTTGATTTGGCGGCGGAAGTGGCCAAGCGCAACAGCTGGGAAGTTGAATACAAGCCCATCAACTGGGATGCCAAAGATCTGGAGCTTTCCAGCGGCGCCATCGACTGCATCTGGAACGGTTTCACAATCGAGGGACGCGAAGACGGCTATACCTGGACGGAGCCCTATATGGATAACAGCCAGGTGATCGTCGTGAAATCCGATTCTGGCATTACCACACTGGCTGGCTTGGCCGGCAAGACGGTCATGACCCAGGCCGACAGCGCCGCCTTCCACCTGCTCTCCGCCGAAGGCGACCAAGAAGCTTTGGCGAAGACTTTCAAGGCCGTGCAGACGACTCCCGAATACAACACTGCTTTCCTTGAGCTGGAAAGCGGCGCCGTCGACGCTGTCGCTATCGATTTACCGGTGGCCAAATTCCAAGTTCAAGGAAAAGAGAGCGCCTACTCCATTCTCACCGAGCCCCTGTCTTTGGAGCATTACGGGGTCGGCTTCCTGTTGGGCAACACCGCGCTGCGCGACCAGGTGCAAAAAACCTTGAAGGAGATGGTTGCGGACGGGACTGTGAAAACCATCGCCGAGAAGTACGCCGACCAAGGTATCAGTTACGACCAGTGGATTTTGGAAGCCTAAGCCACCGCTAACCGACGAGAAGAGGTGCGGCAATGGAACTGGGCACCATGCTCTCGATGCTTGGCAGCGGTTTTGCGGTCACCCTGGAGATTTTCTTCCTGACTCTGCTCGGCGCGCTTCCGTTGGGTTTGCTGGTCGCTTTTGCGCGCATGAGCAGATTCAAAGTGATTTCGCTGCTCATGCAGGGGTATATCTCGATCATGCGAGGCACTCCGCTGATGCTGCAACTCTTCGTTATCTACTTCGGACCCTACTATTTGCTGCGAATTTCGATCAGCGATTCCTATCGGTTCACCGCCACCATCATTGCCTTCGTCCTAAACTATGCGGCTTATTTCGGCGAAATATTTAGAGGCGGGATTAGTTCTATCCCGCTGGGCCAGTATGAGGCTGCGTCTGTCTTAGGCTATTCGCGGGCCCAGACCTTCGGCAAGATCGTGCTGCCACAGGTGGTGAAGCGCATCCTCCCGGCACTCACCAACGAAGTGATCACCCTAGTCAAAGACACTTCGCTGGCTTTTGCCATCGGCTTGGCAGAAATGTTCACCACCGCTAAGGCTATTGCGGCTAGTCAGCGCACGATGGCTGC
>JAITSW010000010.1 GCA_031287505.1 Propionibacteriaceae bacterium | reverse complement strand
CCACCAAGACAACTTGCGCCCCGAGACGTTGCTGTAAGAACACATTGGAACGCACGACCCGCGAGTGCAGCAGGTCGCCGACAATGGCAACGCGTTTACCCTCGAAGCCTGGACGTCCCAGGGTGCGGTAATGGTGCCGCATCGAATAGGCGTCTAGCAAGGCTTGTGTCGGGTGTTCGTGCTGGCCGTCGCCGGCATTGATAACGTGGGCGTTAACCCAACGCGAAACTTGCTCGGCAGCCCCCGATGAAGGGTGCCGAATGACAAAGGCGTCCACCCCCATGGCGTCCAATGTGAGCATGGTGTCGCGAAGCGATTCACCCTTCGAAACGGAAGAGCCTTTGGCAGAGACGTTAATGGTGTCGGCGGAGAGCCACTTGCCGGCCAACTCAAACGAAGTGCGGGTACGGGTGGAATCTTCAAAGAAGACGTTCACGACCGTACGACCGCGCAGAGCCGGGAGTTTCTTCACCTGCCGATGCTGCACCTGCTGCATCTGTTCGGCGAGATCGAGGATGGCTAAGGCGTCTTCTTTGCCCAGGTCGGCGCAGCCCAGCAGGTGTCTCATTTTGATTCTCTTGCGATCTCGATGGCATCGCGGCCGTCGTATTCGCGCAGCAGCACCCGGACGCGCTCGTCGGCGGCCGTGAGAATACTTCGTCCAACAGTATCGGCTGCAATCGGCAGCTCCCGGTGTCCGCGGTCAACTAAAACCGCTAACCGGATGGCTTTTGGCCGTCCAATGTCTTTGAGGGCGTCAAAGGCGGCTGCTATCGTCCGCCCCGAAAAAAGGACATCGTCCACCAAGACTACGATGGCATCGTCAATATCTGCTGGTATTTGAGAACGCTTGGCTTCGCGGGTTGGATGCCGCCGCAAATCATCGCGGTACATAGTGATATCGAGCGAGCCGACAGGAACTGTTGTATTCTCGATCGCCTCGATTTCTTTGGCCAAACGCTGAGCCGTGAAAACGCCCCGGGTTGGGATGCCTAGCAGGATCAGAGAGTCGGCACCATGGTTGGTTTCCAGGATTTCGTGGGCCATCCGGGTAAAAACCCGGGAGATTTCGGCCTCATCGGCGATAACACGTGTCTGAATTTCTTCGCCAGCCACCGGCAACTCCTAACAAGTCTGCGGTGAAGATTTCACCTAGGCAAGTGTACCCCTTGGTTGTCTCGGCGCTGGTTCGGCCCTGGATCGCGAACTCCGTCCAAACGTCGCAAAAGAACTGTTCCCAATGGTGTCCCAGCTACCCCTTGCCGGTAAAGCTGATTTGCCAAATAATCCCAAATCTGTCCGTCACCATGCCAAACAATGACGAGAAAAACGTCTCCCCCAAAGGCATCTGGATAGTACCGCCTTCGGCTAGAGCCTCAAACACCCGTCGAATTTCAACAGCGTCGTCCAGACCCAGAGTCAGCGCGAGGTTGTTTCCAACCACATGCTCTTGGCCGGTCATACGGTCGGAGAACATCAATTGCACACCAGCGACTGGCAACTCCGCGTAAATGAGGCGGTCAGCATCCGGGCCTGTCCGATCTGCTCCTGGCGCCTCGCCATAGGTCATGACTCTGCCGGGTTCGGCGGCAAAGGCATGCGCGTAGAAGTCCAAGGCTTCACGGCAGTTTCCGTCAAAGAACAAGAAAGCATCGAATGACATGAGGAGAGCTTACCTTGGTTGAGGACGAAACACAGGTGACATGGGAGCTGGTGTGACAGGGGGCTGGGTGACAGGGGGGACGTATAACTTGTCACGGTGTCCTGAAAGTGTGACAAGTATTACGTCCCCTGTCACGCCCTGTCACGCCCTGTCGCGCGCTGAATACCATTGATAACGCAGCAGTTATTGCTGATTGGACACGCTAGGCTTTCGCCATGAAGATCAAAGGCATCTGCGCTATGGGGCTTTTGGCAGTTCTTGTTGTTTTCTCCGGGTGCGTGCCCAGTGTGCCAAGCACAACCTCTGTGCGTCCTTCATTTTCGGAATCCGTGCCTGTTTCTGGTGGTTCTGCCATTTCCCCCGCTGTCGAATCGACGCCGACACCCGCAGGGATGACCACGGTGGCAGAGTTGAAAGCCGGGCTAGATGCGGCGCTGGCTACCGGCGAAGCTACTTTCCAGTCCGATGCCGGACAGCTGTTCGCTACGGCAATCATGGGGGTTCCCCAGCCAGAACAGGCGACGGCCGGGGCAGTGTTTCGGGAAGCTCTGGAAAAGCATCTCGCAGGTGGAGACAATTTCGATGAGACCCTGTGCACGTTGGGCAATGCGGAATACTCCGAGGCCTGGGCGCCAATCTGGGTGTTGGGGTTCGCGCGTTACGGCTACTGCGGCACTGAGTGGAAAGACGCCATGGACGGCCCGTTTGTTTCCCAGTGGCTTGACCATGGAGGCACCACCAAAGAGATACACGATAGATGGCCAAACAATAAATGGGAGCCGCTGAAGATCTACCTGCCACCGACGGTTGAAGCGGCCGCTTTTCCGGAGCTACCGGAAAAGATTCCCGCCGGCGGCAAAGCCGTTAAGGGCGATTACTTGCTGCTCTATCGGAACCCGGACGCGAAAACGCCGTTGTCGACAGGTTTCTCCGGCGTAGGTTCCTCTAAAAAGAAGGCCTACTCAGCCGACACCCTCAAGAACATCATCCTCGTCGACAAGTCTTGGAAAGACATTACCGACAAAAAGCTGTACAAAGGCGCGTCAAAGGTGTACCAGTGCGTCATGACGGTCTACGCGATCGACGCCGCCACCGGCAAGGCGTACTCCAAGAAGACTGTGAAGGACAAAGCCCCAGCCTCTTGGTATATAGGGCAAGACACCTACACCAGCTGCAGGGCAGCCGAAGCTCAGGCCACAAAAGTGGTAAAGGAGTTCATTAAAAAAGTGTGACTAAGGGAAAAGGTTTGCGGTAGCTGATTATGCTTTCAAGATAAGCGATTGTCTTGCCGGGCGTCGGTTTGCCAGAGGTGGCTTGGCTGCCGGTATTGCCACCACGCAGATCTGAACCTTGGTCTCCATCACCTGCGTGAAGTCTTTTTGGCTGCCCATCCCACGCCGATGACCTGCCGGGGGAGTGAGTTGTGCGACTCAACTCTGGAATGGGTCAAAGTGGCGGTTAGGCCAGGAAGTCGGCTATTGCAAGGGCGTAGGTGCGGGTTGCCTGGGCTAACTCGGCCAGGTGGACGTATTCGTCAGGGCGGTGGGCTTGGACTATGGAGCCCGGGCCGTAGATTGCCCCCGGAATACCTGCACGGTGAAGCAGCTCAATTTCGGCGTAGGCGCGGAAGATGGTCGTTTCGGCGAGTCCGGCTCCGGTTAGTTGATGAGCCTTTGCCAAGTCGGTTACGACCGGATTAGCTGCGCTGATTTGCCAACTGGGAAAGGACTGCTCGAGCGTTAATTCGCCACTCAGATCATATTTGGCGCAGACAGCGTCGAAGAGCTGGTTGATTTCGGTAACGCACTGCTGTAGGTCTTCGCCGGGTAAAATCTGGCGGTCAAAGGCAATAGTGCAGCAATCTGGCACCAAGGTCACCCCAGAGCCACCCTCGATTTTTCCAATATTGACTGACGGGTCAACCGTCAACCCGAGTTTGGCACCAATCCCGCGCAAATTGCTGTTGTATTCGGCTAAGGCGGCGGTGAAATGCTGCATTCCGAAAATCGCGTTGCGGCCTAACTCCGCCATTCCGGTATGAGCAGACACTCCGTCGATACGGGCGGTGAATTCGGCAGCCCCTTGCAGACTGGTCGCGATGGTGCACGCGGTGGGTTCAGCGATGTAAGCCCTGGTGCAGTGGGCCAGCGCTCCGGTATCGATCAATGCTGTTGTTCCTTTGAACCAGACCTCTTCGTCTATCACCGCAGTGAACATGACACTACGATGGCGCGGCACACCGGCGCGAACCACCGCAGCCAGAGCACCGGCCATTGCCGCCAGTCCGCCTTTCATATCGCAGGTACCGCGGCCAAAGACTTTTCCTTGGTCGATTTCGGCACCCAGTGGAGGGTAAGTCCAGACCTGTCTGGCACCGATAACCACGGTGTCCAGGTGGCCGTTGAGCAACAACGACTCTTCGCTCTCACCGCGCAGCAGGGCAATCAGATTCGGGCGTCCGGGTTCTACTTCAACCGTTTGCACTTCCAGGCCCAGTTCAGTCAACGCGGCGGCAATCTGGATGGCGGCTAAGTGTTCATTGCCTGGAGGGTTTTGTGAATCGGCGCGAACGAGTGCCTGGAGCAGTTGCAATGTGGCGGTGTCATCGACTTGGGCCAGGACTTGTTGCCGACGAGAAAGCTCTGGCGAAGACTCCAACTCGGAGCTCAGGGCAGGGGGGACTGGCTCAGACATTTTGGAATCCGCGTATGACGTTTAGCAGTTCTTCTACCAGGGAGGTAAACACCGGTTGTGAGAGCATTTCGGTACGACGGGGGC
>JAITSW010000038.1 GCA_031287505.1 Propionibacteriaceae bacterium | reverse complement strand
GGTGATCGCTTTCACGGTTGCCAACGTCGTCTCCACACTGGCCAAATCGCCGCTCTCCAAAGCTTGGTTGCCGTGCCGAACTAGTCCGAAGAGAATGCCGACGGCACCTGGAGTGCCCAGATCGTCGTCCAAACTCTGCGCGAAAGCAGCTGGGACTTGGCCAGGCCCTACCTCGCCAACGGCCTCCGCCGCGCGCGTGAGGAAGGAATCAAGGCGTGCCAACTGGGCGCCGGCATCTTCGAGGGCCGCATCTGAGAGTTCGATGACGGAACGATAATGCGGAGCCAGCAGATAGAGCCGGACGGCGCGGGCGGGGAAGCGCTTGACCACCTCTGTGACGGTGGCCACATTTCCCAGCGACTTGCTCATCTTCTCGCCGGCCATGGTGACGAAACCGTTGTGCATCCAGTATTTGGCGAACGGGCGTCCGGCAGCTTGCGACTGCGCCATCTCGTTTTCGTGGTGCGGGAATTTCAAGTCCATGCCGCCGCCGTGAATGTCGAAGGAGTCGCCCAAATACTTGCCCGACATGGCCGAGCACTCAATGTGCCAGCCAGGGCGCCCCCGTCCCCAAGGAGCCGGCCAAGAAGCGGTGAGCGGGTCGGAGTCCACGTAGCCTTTCCATAGGGCAAAATCTCGTGGATCGCGCTTACCACGCGGGTCGGAATCGGCGGCAGCCTGCATCTCGTCAACTTTTTGCCCCGAGAGCGAGCCATAGGCCGGCCATGAGCGAACGTCGAAGTAAACGTCCCCGCTGCCATCTTGGGCCACGTAGCCGTGCCCGTTGTCGAGGATGGCTTGAATCAACTCGATCTGCTCTGGGATATGCCCGGTTGCGCGCGGCTCATAGGTGGGGGGAATGCAACCCAGGGCGGCATATGCCTTATGAAGCTCTAGCTCGAAATGATAGGCCAGCGCATACCATTCGATACCCTGCTCGGCAGACTTGCCCAGGATCTTGTCATCGATATCGGTGACGTTGGCGACGATGTCCACCTGCAGGCCTGAGTAGCCCAGCCAGCGACGCAGCACATCGAATACCACTTCCTTGCGGATATGCCCCAAGTGTGGCGCAGATTGCACGGTGAGGCCGCAATGGTAGATGGAAACCCGCCCCGGACGCACCGGGATGAGCGGGACTTTTTGCTTTTGAGCCGAGTCGTAAAGCTGAAAACTCATGGGCTTGAGTCTATCGCGACCCGCCGCCCGGGCCGTCATCCCAGCAGGACGTTGGCGTGATAGGGACGCATGACACGTTCCCGTGCGATACCGTTCATGGTTTCAAACAAGTGATGGGTACGACAAAGACTCCGTCTTCGCGTTGGTGGGCGAAACTCGAAAGGCCGGTGATGACGATCAGGGCGGCAGGAGCTTTCGCGCCGGCATTGACAAGTTTGCGTTGTAGTCGGAGCAATTTTTCGGCAGCCGCATCGACTTGGCTGTGACCTAGTTTGATTTCGACTGCTGACCAGTTATCGCCTGGGCCTTCAATGATTGCATCGGCGTCTAGCCCAGTTTCATCGGTGTAGTGATGGAGCGTTTTCCCCGAACTCCGTGCGTACACTGCCAGGTCTCTTAGGCACATTGCCTCAAAAATGAAACCAAACGTTTCAAGGTCAGCGTGCAACTTCTCTGGGGTAAGTCCCAGCGCTGCCACGGCAAGCGAAGGGTCGGTAAGTAGGCGTTTGGGTGCTTTACGCAACCTTGTTCTTGAGCGAGTAGAAGGAGCCCAAGCCGGTATTTCTTCCAAGACGTAGAGACGTTTGAAAGCTGAGAGATACTCGGTCACAGTGTCTTTGGAAATGGATTGCCCGGTAGCGTCAACATCATTTCTGATAGTGGCGTTTGACACCAATGTCGCGTTGTTGCGAGCCAGGGAAACAAGAACGGCTCTCACCTTTGACGGATCGCGGGCAATTGCATCCAAACGGGTCATATCATCAGTCACCAGGCTGGCAAGGTAATTCTGAGGTACCCGAACAGCCAGGTTCAGCGGTAGGGAGGCGCTGTCGGGCCAACCGCCTCGAACTGAAGACTCGATTAAGTTCTCCAAAGTCGCTTCCGAGTTGGCAGGGATCAGGGTGCTGTTGTCAATCAATGTTTCCAAAGAGACTGATCCGCTCGACTCTCCAGTTTCAAAGAGCGTCATCGTATGCATGCGAACGCTTTCGATCCTGCCGGCACCACTGTGGATTCTGCTCTCCTTCGGGGGCATCGATGAGCCCGTGAGAATGAACTGTCCGCGTTTGCTGCCCCGATCGACGGCAAACCGGACTGCATCCCAAATGCCCGGAACCTCTTGCCACTCGTCAACCATGTGTGGCGGATCTCCGGGAAGAACGAGAGTTGGGTCTAGAGCGGCCCGCGTTCGGTTGGAGAATCCTCCTGCTGGGTCAGCGATGTAGGTAACGCTGTTTGCATGCGAGAGACCCGTCCACGTCTTTCCACAATATTTTGGGCCTTCAATCGAGATTGCCCCGAAAGTCGCTAAGTCCAGCGCAACTTCAGCATCAATGAGACGGGGTTTGTACCCTTGTTCGGTTAGTGGCATGGCCGTTCCTTCAGAGGCTAGAATTCGACTACCGCCTAGTATAATCCACGTTTTCCGCATATTTCAATCGGCGTTTTACGTATATCTCGGGACTAAAGCATTGCCTTCAACCGGCTGATCCCTGAGCCATATCTGCGTCCAACGCCGCTATTTCGGCGATGCTCTCAGCTGAGCGGGTATTCGATCGCGTCGGACGTCGTGACAGGTCAATATCGAAAGGAATAGATTATGCAAAGCGTTGTGAGCGGGTATTCGATAGCGTCGGACGGCGTGACAGGGGGACGCATAACTTGTCACGGGCATGCACTTTGCGGATAGCCGAGCAACTAGAAAACGTGACAAGTTATGCGTCTCATTGTCACGCCCTTGTCACGCCCTTGTCGCGCCGCGCCGTCCCCCTGCGTCTCCCTGTCACGCCTGCTGATCGGCTTTGCGGTTGGCTTTTGAGCGCAGCGCTTCGATGTCCAGGATGCCGTGTTGGGCGGTTGGCTCTTCATCGGCAGCTTGGGATTCCCAGGGGTCTTCTGGCATTGGGGCGTCGTTCTCGACAAAGCCTTGCGAAGGATCATAGGGGTTGACCAGCATCCGTCCGGTTTCGTTCGTGGGCAGCGGGTCTAGGGTGACCTTTTCTTCGGGGAGTTTGCGCAGGACTTCGTCAACGTACATGCTGGCGGCTTCGGTGATCGAGACTTCGCGGTGTGCTTTTTCTCCGGCATACCAGCGATGCTCCAATACCTCGTGGTAAACCTGTGCCGAGTCGCGTTTGCCTCGCAAGTGTTCGGGGACGGCGGCGAGCACGGGTTGGAAGCATTGCGTTAGCCATTGATTGCCGACAATGGCCTCATCCACCTCTTGCAGGTTATGGCGAGCCCGGAAGGTGTCTAGATCGTTTAGCAGGGAACGCGCCTGGTTCTCTTGGACGTCCAAGCCGGTGAGGCGCAAGAGGCGCCGAGAGTTGTATCCGGCGTCCACTACTTTGGGCTGAATGCTGATCTTCGACCCATCGGGAGAAGTGTCGATGTCTAGCTCGGCAACGTCAAAGCCCAGGGCATTTAGCTTCCTGATGCGATCTTCAAGGTGGTACATCTCGGAGCCGGAAAATTCTTGGACGTCGGTCAGCTCTGACCATAGGCTCCGATAGCGGTTCAAAATCGAATGTGCCAGCTTTAAGGGCTGTAGGGAATCGTCAAGCATGCCTCCGGCTTTGAGATCACAGAATTCGCCGTAGAGATTGACTTCGGCGATAGCCAAATCGGCTTCGCGCTGGCCATCAGAGAGGGTCTCATGCATTTCCGCTGTTTCCGCGTCCACTAAGTAGGCCGTGAACTCCTTGGCATCGCGACGAAAGAGCACATTCGATAGGGAGACGTCCCCCCATAAAAAGCCCGCCAAATGTAGGCGGATGAAAAGCACCACCATAGCGTTTAGGAGCCGCTTGACTGTTTTTGGGCGAACGCCATGGTCGAAAAGGGTGCGATAGGGGAGTGAATACTCCAAATGGCGGGTGATGAGCACAGGGTCTAGCGGGTTCCCAATGCTGTCAATCCGGTCGGTGACTACCCCGATTGGATCAACCGCGGGGATATGCAGCCGGTGAATGTCGGTGAGCATCCGATACTCGTGAATGGCCAGATGTTCGAGGACTTCCTTGGCGGCGTAGATATCGCCGCCCACCTTGATAAAACGAACCACGTGCCTAGATATGCCGCGCGGCAGGGCGACCAGATAGTCGGTCGGCCACTGCGCCAGGGGAAGATCCCAAGGCAGCGGAATGATCCGAGAGTCAGGACGGGCAGAAAGGAAGTGCGGCACAATCGCCTTTCAGAATAGAATTTGACCCACCAAAAAATCAAGCGGTATGGGGGCGGAATAATCGCCCCCATACCGCTTCGAATAGCCTACGAAATGCGAAGGCCGCTCTTTTCCGAGAACACATGCACCGACGCCGTGTCGACTGGGCCCAGGCGGACGGTAGAGCCCCGCAAGGTCGAGGTGCGGGCCGAGGAG
>JAITSW010000003.1 GCA_031287505.1 Propionibacteriaceae bacterium | reverse complement strand
ACACAATTGGGCGCAAGCGCTGCTCGTTTGGGACCATCACTTACGAGGCGTCTGAGGTCGTCCATATGAGAAATGATCCTGAGGAAGGTGCCGTGGAGTCGTGGAGGGAACCGTTCCGGGCGGTCTATTGGCAAGCCGATCTCTCCGCAGATGTCCCTGGGACTGTGGCGATTCAACCTGAGCTTGAGCCCGGTAAAGATTCTGACCGAGATATAGATTTCGAATCGATTGAGTTTAACGAGAAATATGCGGTGACTGCTGCCACTCCAGATTTGGCGTACCGAGTGATAACGCCGACAACTCTGGCGCTGCTCATTGATACATTCGATTTTCCCGGCAAAGCCATTGAACTTGGGGGAGTGCATCCGCGTTTCAGCTATTACGTCTTTGACCGTGGAGTGCGCGTGAGCTGCTCCGCAGCACCTAATGATCCGTGCTGGACAGCCAAGGATGTGTTCGTGGTTCTCGATGCGCAATTCCTCAGATTCTATTCAAGCCTCTCGAACGTTGTAAGAAAATAGGCGATATCGAAGTTGGCCTTTTTGACGTCTGAAAGACTCTCGAAAGTGCAAAACACGCGGTCATAGCGCGTAGTACGCGACCTGTGGGCGTGTCCCGGAGCCGATATCCGCAATCTACCCGTAAATGGAGATTGTTAGAGGGGCGCGACAATTAGGCGTCGGGTGACCAGGTGTTTATTACCTGACTTAGGGCTTTTTTCGTGTTTTTGGGTTGGAATGTGGTTCTGGCTAGGGGTTTTAGTTGGAATTGTGGGACGGGAGTGTCTCGTAAAGGGTGGGTTGGGGTTCTGGCCTGATCTGCTAGGTGTGTCCTAGCGGGAAGGCAGGACGTATGTCCACCATGATTGCTGATGTGGAAAGGATTCAGCAAGCCAAGCTCGCTCAAGAGCTGGTTGATCAGGCTCGGCAGGACGGGCTTTCACTGGTCGGCCCCGGCGGGGTGTTGACCGATTTGACGAAGACCGTGATCGAGACGGCGTTGGAGGCCGAGATGGACGACCACCTCGGCTATCCGAAACGAGACCACACCGGGGCAAGGGTCACGTCGGACGAGCGGAACGGTACCCGTTCGAAGACCGTGACCACTGAGATCGGGCCGGTCGTAATCGACGTGCCCCGTGACCGGGACGGGAGCTTCGAGCCGGTGCTGGTGAAGAAGCGGCAGCGGCGGTTGAACGGTGTCGACAAGTTGGTGTTGTCGTTGACAGCCCGCGGGTTGACGTCAGGGGAGATCTCGGCGCATCTGGGCGAGGTGTACGGCTCGCAGGTGTCGAAAGAGACGATCAGCCGGATCACCGACAAGATCGTCGAGGAGATGGCCGAGTGGCAGAACCGGCCCCTGGACGGGGGGCAGTTTCTAGTCATCGTTGCGAATCATGATTGAAAGGATTCGCTATGCCACGTTGGGCTTGGAACAAGTCGCCACTGGATGTGAAACGCCGTTACTTTGAATTGATCCGTCAAGGAGCCAACGGTTCTGCCGCGTCGTTGCAGGTTGGCGTGTCGGTGAGTTGTGGGTCGGTCTGGTTTGTCGATGCTGGTTCTGTGAGTTTTATCGACAAGCCGATCAGTAGCAGGTATCTGTCGCAGGATGACCGTATCGAGATCGCCGACGGGCTTGCGTCCGGTGAGTCAGTTAAAGTGATCGCGGTGCGAATCGGGAAAAGCTATCAGAGCGTGTATCGGGAGATTGCCCGTAACCGTAAGACTGATGGCAGGTATCAGCCCTGGTTCGCGCATGGTCAGGCTCATCTGAACCGCCGGCGGCCAAAGCCACACCGGTTCAGTGTCGATCCTGAGTTGCGTGACGTGGTTGCTGCGAAACTACGCAAACGGTGGTCGCCGCAGCAGATCAGCCGATGGCTGCGCCGCCGATGGCCGAAACGGACAAGATGGCATGTTTGCGCTGAAACGATCTACGGAGCCGTCTATCAGGGGCTGATCACAGCCGCCGACCAGCAGACGCTGCGCACTGGCCGCCTATACCGCCACAGGCGCGGTAGAGGCCGTACCCGCCAGGGCGCGTTGAAGCAGTCCACGAACATGCGCTCGATCCATGATCGTCCCGCTGCCGTCGAAGACCGCAAGCAAGCTGGGCATTGGGAAGGCGACCTCATCATCGGTGCCGGGCAGCGATCCGCAGCCGCGACTCTCGTGGAACGCAAGACGAGGCACACGATCATGATCCCGATCCGCGGCGGTCACAGCGCGGGCAATGTCGCAGACGCGCTCATCGCAGTCCTCAACGAACTACCGGCCGGGCTGAAACGCTCACTGACCTGGGATCAGGGCAACGAGATGTTCCAACACGAACGCATCGAGAAAGCCACCGGCATAAGAATCTACTTCGCAGATCCGCATTCCCCATGGCAACGCGGCAGCAACGAGAACACCAAGGGGCTGCTCCGACAGTACTTCCCAAAAGGCACCGACTTCGACACCATCAGCGACGATCAGCTACACCAAGCCGCCGACCAACTCAACAACCGACCCAGACTCATCCTCAAAGACCGCACACCAGCCCAACTCATGCGACAATGGCTACAACCACCGATTCGCAACGATGACTAGAAACTGCCGGGTGTACCCGGTGGTGTTCATCGACGCGATCCGGGTGAAAGTCCGTGACGGGTCGGTGGCCAACAAGCCGTTCTACGTCGCTATCGGCGTCACAGTGTCCGGCGAGCGTGACATCTTGGGTATCTGGGCTGGCCAGGACGGCGGCGGCGAGGGAGCCAAGTACTGGCAGCAAGTGCTGACCGAGATCAAGAACCGTGGCGTCACCGACGTGTTGATCGCGGTGTGTGATGGTTTGAAGGGTCTGCCCGACGCGATCACCTCCGTGTGGCCGGATGTGATCGTGCAAACCTGTGTCATCCATCTGCTGCGCAACACCTTCAAGTACGCAGCGAAGCAGGACTGGGATCAGGTCGCCAAAGCGATCCGGCCGGTCTACGAGGCCAAAACCGTTGATGCGGCCGAGGGCCGGTTCGCCGAGTTCACCCAAGTGTGGGGTGCCAAGTACCCGGCGGTCATCCAGCTGTGGACGAAAGCGTGGGAACAGTTCACCCCGTTCCTGGCCTGGGATGTCGAGATCCGCAAGATCATCTGCACGACCAACGCGATCGAGTCGTTGAACGCGCGGTATCGGCGCGCCGTCAACGCCAGGGGCTACTTCCCCAACGACCAAGCAGCGCTAAAGTGTCTGTATCTGGTGACCAGGTCCCTCGACCCGACAGGCCGAGGGAAAGCGAGATGGGTGCAGCGGTGGAAGCCAGCCCTGAACGCTTTCGCAATCGCCTTCGACGGGCGCATCAACCCGGCGGAGAACAACTAAACATGACAAACCGCCAGAACCCCAACCCACCGTTAGTGGGACAGTCCCCTACCAACTTGACACCGCGACCGGGGGTAGATTCGGAGGGATTATCAACTTTCACCAGACCAGAGCTTGCCGCGCGACCGGGTGATAAGGTTCAGATCATTGACACAGGTCAGTTGAAGATCACTGAGGCAGTTCCTGATGTGTCGCCGCCAGGGCACGTGACGATTAGGCCGGCAGATGGCGGGAGCGTTTCGGTGTGGGCAGGTACCCGTGGAACGGAAACAGTTTCTCCGTATACGCAGGATATTAAGGATGCCATCGTGGGTACCACTAGAGTTCCGGGCTAGGTGTTCTATATGTTTGAATGTTCTCCTTTAGTTCCGAAGGATAAGTTTGATACTTCCAGTATTGCGGCTCTTCAAGCTGTTGAGATCCTTGAGGTGCAGCCGATTCTTGGGGATTTGCTCGCGTGGATTCGGGATATCAACTGGCCGGTTGCTCAGCCTTTGATGGAGGTCTTGCCGCGTTTTCATAGGGAACTTGTTCCTCATATCAAGGCTGTGTTTGAGTCCGACGATGATGTTTGGAAGTGTTGGACGTTGTCCTTGCTGGAGAGTTTCCCAAGAGATACGGTGGAGTTGTTAGCATCTGCCATCAGACGGATGGCTGAGTTCCCTACTCCAGGTGAGGTGGAGGAAGAGGCTTGCGTGTATGCGCAGAGAATAGTTGATGTTTTCAAGTTATGACTGGTGACTGTAACCGCGTGCCGAGATGTACGTCTCCGACCGACACGAGTGGCCGTGTTCGAAAATACCCGTCAGCTACTGTTGAGAGTTGAGGCATGTCCGCGGGGATTTGGACGTCATTAGGCGAGCTCATGATGAGTGTCTTGGTGCTGTGGGGCGTATTCCATGGTCTAGTTTGGATGGCGTGCTGATGCGGGCTTTGGGTGATTTCTGATCGCGTAGGACTGCTTTGCGGGTTCTTTCGGAGAGTTCACCTGAGTTGACGGTTGGGGTGGCTCCTACCCTCTATTCGAGTCTTTTGGTTTCGAGTTCGCTTTTAAATGAGTGCAGGCGGATTTTTCTGCGGATGCCAAGGGAACAGGTTTTCGCCCATCTCAAAGCTATGGTCGATCGGGTTGCTGCAGACCCGGAAAGTGATTATGAAGCTTACCGCAGGCTTGCCGAGTTGTTGGAGATGGCCGATGCGGACGAGTTTCTTCCTGAGCTTATTGCCTCTGCCAGAAAATCTGATGATGTTGACATTATTGAGTTTGTATCCGACGCCAGTGTGCCCAAGCTGAGTGCTGCTAAAGTTTTCAAAGAAATCGACGGCCTGCTTCCATTGGTCGTTCGTAAGGTTTCGGTTAACGAGTCGTTTTTAGGTATTAGTGGAGCTGATTGGGGGCTGTCTGTTTCCTGTCCGTGGGCTCTTTTCAACGCTCAGGGCCAACCCGATGGGTTTGCTGATCTGGCTGAGGACACATCGAAGCTGTTATCTGGACGAGTGCTTCAGCACATTTCGCGAAGTGGTGACGTGATCAAACCCGTTTTTCATTTTGGTGCTGGTTTGAGTCTTCAAGTTCTCCCTGACGATGATTTTTATACTTGGACGTTGAGTGTGCCTGGGTATGTTGTCACCGGAAATGTTCTTCGTACTTGGGTGCATATTCGCGATAAGACTTAGAGCATCCGAATAAGCAAGTAGATTGAAACGTATGAAGAGACTAGAGGACTTTGTTAATCTGCCCACGATTATGTGGATCGATCAAGAGATCTCAGTCATGCATGACCTTATGGAGATGTCTAAGGAATACATTTCCAGCAATAGGGTGGGTTTTGTTGCTTTGGTTCGAGACCTTTACCTATCGCATACAGACAGCGGGTATTTTGGCTTGTCAAGATCTAACGAGGCGGAGTTTAGGCATTTCGCTGATTGGTTGGAATCACTTAACGCTGAGTTGGGTCTAGGTCTGAATCCGCTGCTGGTCGAAGACTTCAGGTTGTCTTACGACGATTTGGTGGCGGCTTATCCAAGTATTCTGTCTGGGGAAGGTACGCCTCCTGTTGGGTCAGAGCC
>JAITSW010000261.1 GCA_031287505.1 Propionibacteriaceae bacterium | reverse complement strand
CTTCGAGTAGCTGATGGACATTTTCGGCGTTCACCGGGCCGGTGTGGGGCACTTTGATGACGACGCGGTATTCGCTGAGCAACTCTTTGAAGGTCTCGGCTTCTTCGAGGATCTTGTCGAAGTCCTTCTCAAAGGGATTGTTCAGCTCAACGCTGATGTCGCAGCCGGGGCCGAGGATGCGGCCAAGTTCAGCCATAACCTCGTCGCGCGTGCGGTATTTGCCGCCGATATTCGCCTTCGGGTTGTTGATGAACAGGTCATAGACGATACCCGGGTTGCAGGTGAGGTTGCCCAGTAGCGGTGCAATCGGCTCCACCTCGTAGGGGTTGGCTGAGTCTGCCGAAAAAATGAGCGAGGTGGGACGCTTGCGTCCGTCGGCGTCATATGAGATATCGCGGACGAGATCGGCTTCGAGAAGGCCACCGGGTTTGAGTTCGGTTTCGATCCGGAACCCCGGGGGAGTATGCCCGGCTGGGGTGTTGAACGTCCTGATGGCGTCTTCAAATCTGGCGGTGACTCCCAAGTACTGCACTCGGGGCGAAAGCGCCAAAAACTCCTGTCGGTCAATGAAGGTGTTCTCGATGCGCTTGACCAGGTCCCCTTGCCCGGAAACGGCCGCTCCCAGGGCTAGCAGCGGATAGTTGACGCGGGCATGCCCGTCACCGGTGACGGGATAATTGACAGTTCCCATGGCTCAATTCTCCTTGTGGATAGCAGTTATACGAACTTGTATATACAACATAGCCTAAGCCCCTTCCCCCGTCTAGTCAATGGCTGGGTTAGCGCAGGAAAGGGGTTTGCCGAGGTTTTGGTTGACTTTGGGATGCAAGCCATCTTGTGGTTGTGGGGGCAGCCGCAGGCAAAACTGATTGATCCGTTTTTTGCGGATTTGGCCCGACGGGTCGGAGCGGAGCAGAACGGCCAATACCCGTAGCTGGAGCCTGGCTGCGGACAGCAGAGCAACCCGGCGCTTTATGTGTTGTTGTTTGCCCGGGTCACAGGGCAGCTGCGGGGACGCGGGCTTGGCGTAGCAGCCAGGCCACGATGACCGGGTGGAACCAGCGCACAACCGCCCAATAGGCGCGGCCCAGCCGGTTGTTGATAGTGACGGTCGTGGTGATTACGGCTCGCCCCCCGCCGGTGGCGACACCGACCCGGAAGCCCAGGTGCTTGTCGTCCATGCCCAGCACCAGTTCCCGGTCGCCCTCCGCCAGCACCGGGAAGCCGGTCGGCGGCAGTTCCCGGTCCATCACTGTGGCCAGCCCGAACGGGCGAACCAACGCGTCGCGCAGCCGCATCAGGCGGCCGATGCCGTCCGGGAACCTGATGACCGCGCTCGCCCATTGGTTCGGGTCGTCGGTCTCCCCGGGGGCGATGGGCGCGGCCCACGCATCCGCGAAGTCGATCCGGCCCGCGTGGGCGCGCAGCAAGTCGGTCAAGATCGGTTGGGTCTGGCGGGTTGGCCGGGCAAGGCCACGCTGGGCACTGCGCAGCGCCCAGCCGATCCATCCCGCCCCGGCGGCACCGCCGACAGCGGCCAAAATGAGGATGATCCGCCTGCTCATCCCGCCACCCTACACCTGACTTTCCCGTCAGCCGCCCAAAGGTGCCGGGTTTGTTGAGGTTTTGGTTGATTTTGGGGCTGGTTGGTTTAGAGGGCTTTCCGGGAAGGAGCCGAGATGCCGGCTTGTCACGTATGTCGTGAATCTAGACATGCTTGAGGCCGAGGGCTAATCCAATTCCTTTGCCTATTAATTGCATTGAGAGAGTGGGGACTGAGCCTGCGGGTGGTTCAAGGAGTTCGTAGCGGTTCAGGGTGCTTATCTGAGTCACGTTTGCCACTGAATCACGACTTAGTCCGGTCGCAGAGGCAGGCAACAGTACGTTTCCTGGCATGGCTGCGGCGGCTAGATTTGTCGTGAGCGCCATCACAATGACAGTTGAGAGTTTGGAAGTGTTGAAAGGATTAGCTTGGATCACGACTACCGGTCGGCACTTCGCCGGACGGTGATCGCCAACTATCGGATCCCCGAAATCGACCCAATGGATGCTACCACGTTCGATCACCACTCATCTCCCACGGTGGCCTCTTCCAAACGCTTCGCGGACAAAGCTGTCCATTCGGTAGTTAACTCGCCATTTGCGGCAACATAGGCATCAATGGCTGCAGTCACATTCGCTGCTTTCAGTTCAGCGGCATAGGACAGCCCGGCATTGCGATAAAACTCCGACCGGGACAACCCAGCATCATGGGCGGCAGCCTCTAGCTGTTTAAACACGTCGTCAGGAATTGAGATTGCAGTCTTCATACCTTAAGTATAACCGGGTAATACTCAGTGCTCAATGCTCCACCCACCCGGTCTAAGACTGGAGCAAGGCTCAGAACAAGAAGTCGCCAAAACCCGGGTTAGCGGCAAAAATGTGTGTCTTTTTGGGTGTGCCATCTGGGTTCTTTGTTGATCCGCTATATCGACGAAGCTGGCAACATTGGGATTTACCATCCAGCTGACCCAGCAAGTACCCCGGTGTATTGCCGTGGCAGGTGTAACTGTTCCTTGCGACAGAGCCGATGCGCTGCTCATGGAGTATCTCCGGCTTAAGACACGCTTTGAGCCATTTTTACGAACTCGTCAATTAACGTCACGAAGAGCCGTCCTCGAGTAACGTCTCCGAGCAACGTCCTTCGAGGACAGGGTCGCGGGTTTGAACGTCACCGGTTTGGTGGGGCTGGCCGGACATTTCTCAAACCTGGGTGCCTCGTCGAAGGTGCTTGTCAAGAGCCGGTTGCGGATGTTGGGGGAGGGCGAGATCAGGCGCTGTCGGGAGCCTCAGATCACGGATTCTCGTGGTCCGGACGTCCGAGATTTGGGAGTTTCCCAAGTTAGTTGAGTAGACGAGACGGTACCATTAGTGGGGTGTGGTTACGGGGTGTTTCATGAGAGTTCCAAAAAGGCTCAGCACCTATTTTGATAGCGAACTTGACTTTCGGGTGCAGGCTTTCAATTTGTTGGCGTTTGGCGGGTTTTCTGCGGGCACCATCACAGCACTGACATCGTTGTTTTTCGGGTCAGGGCTGGCGAATACCTTGGCGAATCTGGCTACAGCAGTGGCTAGCATCCTTTGCTTGTATTTCGTACGGCGAACGGGTGCCTATCGGGTTGGATTTTTGACCGCCGTCATATTGATTTTTGTTATCACTTTCCCTTACCTGTTTTTCATTGCGGGCGGCTACCGCGGCTCCATGCCGTGCTTCTTCATCTTCGCCATCGTCTTTACCGCGCTCATGCTGGAAGGCAGAGACCGTAAGCAGTGGCTCACCGTGGAGTTTCTCGTCTATGCCAGTTGCATCATGGTGGCGTACTTCAAACCGGAAATCATCACACCTTTTGAGACAGAGTTTGATGTTGCTATGGATGTGCTGGTGGGCATCGTCGTGGTGGGTACGATATTGCTTACTGTCGTTCACCTCTACATCCGTATCTACAACGCCCAGCGTACGAAAGATGAGGCACGCATCCGCGAGTTGCTTATCAAAATCGATAATTTGGAGACAGCTAGCGAAAGCACGGCAGAGCCGACAGCCACTTACGCCGACTATGGCCTTACCGCCCGAGAAAGTGACGTGGCGACGCTGCTCATCAGCGGCAAACAGCGCAAAGAAATTGCCGGCATTCTGTATATCAGTCAGGGCACTGTCAATACCCATTGTTTGAACATCTATCGCAAGACGGACTGCAGCAGTCCGCTTGACCTCATGCACCTCTTTGGGGCACAGAATATTCGTATGGACATCCGCTAAATCGCGTTAGGTTTCACAAAATCATCTGTGGAGATGACACTTTCTAAACGGCTATCATCTGCCCAGATGATAGCTAAGCAGTACGCAACTCTCCTAGACTTTGGGGTCTCAATATTCCATTAGCGGGAAAGAAATATTTAATATGAAAATAAAAAGAATACTTGGGACAGCATTGGCATCAGCGCTGATATTAGCCAACGTCCCAGGAACGGGCTTTGCAGCCGATACTTCTTATACGCCAAAAGCATTTAAAGACAATTACACGGTAGATGGCGTCACCTATAAAGATGCTTTTGGATTGCGAGGACGCGATCTTGCTAACCCGTACGATTTTTATCTCAATGCTTTGCAAATTCCAGTGCCAATCACGGGTGCGCTAGATCCAGGAGGGATGGGCGGCGGCACCCCATCTGAACCATTGTTCAAATTGTGGAAAACAGCAGGACGCATACCGGCATTCAATCTCGGTTTTGACTCTGGAGATGCAGAAGACAGTGGAAGTATACAATTTGCCGGGCAACAATACTATTATCCGTATAGCTATAGCGGCAACACTGTTGGCGATTTTCTTCGCCAAGGATACAATGCAATTTCCGTTTTGCCAGGAGCAACTGAAGCAGGTATAGAAGCGTCCATGGTCCACTTGGTAAAGAATGACACTTTGAACGTCGCTACCGATCTAGCTGCCGCAGAATCACAGATCATCTCCGACACATACCCCGCTCTCACACCGGCTATGCAGGTCGTTTTAGGCATGGAGGATGTAACGCCTTTAAAAGACAAGACAGAAAAACAAGTAGTTCTTTATTCCGTGGATACTTTAGAATCCGATGTATATAGTTTTGATTTAGTAACAAATTATCTTGGACAAGCACGTGGCCATCTAGCCACGTATTTCTATGATTTCAAACTTTCCTATCTTGAAACTGGAGAGGAAGCTCCCTCTGATATTACAGGGAAACAAAGCTTTGACGAAATTAAGAAAGCACCTAACGTTCAATTCACGGAGTCCTCTCCGGGGCAAACCTATTTCGCAGGTGTGAAGAATCTTTCTTCAAAAGAGGTGAGCGCACAACAAACCGTTTCACAATCCCATACCACCACTGTCAGTAATGAAGTTTTGGCAACACATTCTGAGGATTATTCATGGAGCGAAATGATAGGTACAGAAGTTACCTTTGGTCAGAAGTTCCCAACCGGTACTTCATTCCAGGCAATGTTCAAAACAGAGTTCACTGGCACACAAGCATTCTCAGATTCCACAACCCATTCCGCTTCCACTTCAGAGGAACACTCCGAAAGTGTAGATAACACTATCGCTATGGCACTGCCTCCTCACACACAAGCCCAAATGCATCAAAACCGCAGCAATGCCACCCTTTCATTCCAATACGACTATCCGGTAGCTATAAATTACAGGGTAAAGCAGGTGGCGTATGTCGTGCTAACCAACTCAAGTAATTTTCCTACACACGCTAAAGGCGTTTTTGACTTCGGTGACGAAGACCCTCTCACCACCATAGCTCCCAATAGTCTGAAATCCCGCTGGGATCACCGCGGCAATACCAGCTTTGACACTACTTTGAAAGGTGATGGCGATGCCGTCAACTGGGGTAAGAGTGTAACTGAAGCGACAAAGGTCAGTAGTGCTAGTGCAGACATGGGGTGGGCATGGACATACCCGCTTAAATCATCGAACACGGGTGCATTTACTTCAGATTATGGGACACTAGTGAATCTGCTTTACAACAATCGTCCTATGTCGGTAACAGGCGGCGTAATGACTCTACAAGGGAAGAGTGTCTCATCTGAGGTGAACGACATTGTCCCCATCTATCCGCTGCGTACCATTTCCCAGACATCGGGAGCCACTGATTACGATATTGCTAGTGGTGAGCGATTCTATGTAGACAACATCGAGCTTGCGGGCTACAACCCGTCAAGAGTGCCGTTCTACGGTTTTGATAAAGGCAACGGGCATTGGGCTTTAGTGGATGAAAACCAGAAACAGTTGACATCTTCGCCTATTGCTTCACTAGAAACTAATCCGGTCACCGGCTACACCAGCTTGGTAGCGGGAAATACGGCAGGCACTGTGTATCTGAAGTATTTCATTGATGAGGATGTCTACACCTTCGCCGATTACATCTCTGCTGATGGCACGACTAAGTACCAGAAGAATGATGCAAGCCTAAAGACGAGCATAATCGCGATAAACGTGTCTTCAAAGCCATTCTCAGGCACTATCGCCATAAAAGGGAAGCTGACAGGCATAGTGGGAGACCCGGCTATCAGTCTTGATGACCCGGATGCTTCCGGCATTGATCTTTCGGTACAAGACAGCACCGGCAGGGAAGTGGCGCGCCCTGTCACTTGGGAAGCGAAAGAGCTGCCTTCTCGCGGCGTCCTAGTGGACAACAACAAGATCAGCTTCTCAAAGGCGGGCACTTTCCATGTGCGGGCTGTCATCGGTAACCTGGTATCTGAGTGGGTTTCAGTGGAAGCCGCCGAGCCTGTTGAACTTCAGAGTGTTACCGCTCCGAAAGCTATAACCGGCTTGGAAAATGGCACCGCGAAGACCGCTGCAGCGCTACAGATTCCCACAAAGGTGACCCTGAGAACCACTGCGGGAAATGTTGAAGCGGACACAGCATGGGATGTGGCTGCCAGCACCTACG
>JAITSW010000084.1 GCA_031287505.1 Propionibacteriaceae bacterium | reverse complement strand
CGTCAAATCGGCGCGCACAGCCGCGATATGCGAATGTAGGGACTTCGATGCTGGCTCGTGCCAAAACCCAAGCAGGATGCCGACTAATTCGTCCTCGATGAAGGCTCCGGTGACGTAATTCCCAGCGTGGGCTAATGCCACGACCATCGGGGTGTCGATGTGGCTGTTTCCCTGCCAGATGGTGTCGGCAAATCGCACCCACCGCCTAGCATCTTCCGCATTATGCATATCGCGAATGGCGATACCGGCTTCGCCCGCCAGCTTGTTGGCCGTCTTTCGAACGTCTACGCTCATTTTTGTCCCTTCTCGGGTAGGCATTCTTAGCCTAAATCAGTTGTCAGGCAGCAAATGTCATGACTCAAAATCACCCAAATGGCACCAAACCTGGCATATGGTTCAAGCATGGGCAAGTCATTGGCTGAGATTATTGATTCAAGCAGGCGCATCGTCTTCTTTGGGGGAGCGGGAGTTTCCACCGAGAGCGGCATTCCAGATTTTCGCTCTGCCGACGGTCTTTACAATGCGGAACTGGGTACAACTTACCCGCCGGAGACGATCATTTCGCATAGCTTCTTCGTCAAACACCCGGCCGAGTTTTACAGCTACTACGCAAAGAACCTGATTCACCCGCAGGCTAAGCCGAATCCGGCGCACCTCGCGTTGGCCAATCTTGAGGCTTTGGGGCGGCTTAGCGCCGTCGTTACCCAAAACATCGACGGCCTGCATCAAGATGCCGGTTCTCAGGTGGTTTATGAGCTCCACGGCAGTGTCCGGCGCAATTATTGCGGGACATGTCATGCCTTTTACGGGGTTGCGAAGATCGTCCAGGCTGATCCGATCCCATATTGCGACGTATGCGGCGGGCTTATAAAGCCAGACGTGGTGCTTTATGAAGAGTCCTTGAATCAGGTTGTCATGGAGCGGGCAATAGCGGCGATTGAGGCAGCCGACACCCTGATTGTCGGTGGGACGTCATTAGTCGTCTACCCGGCGGCAGGTTTGGTGGATTTCTTCAACGGTGAAGACATCGTTCTGATCAATAGAGACCCGACGCCGGCGGATTCGCTGGCCAGCTGCATCGTTCGCGACCCAATTGGCCAAGCCCTGTCCATTTGGGCATAACTCCGCCAACCCCCTTCCCACGCGCCTGGCAAGCCACTATTCTCAAGGCATGGGCAGCTCGTCAACGAAGGGAGTAAGACGATGAAAATCGCTGTGGTACAACTCCAGAGCTCTGTGCCGTTGGATAGGTTGGAACCGTTCGCCGAATACGAATTCTACGATCCCGCGCTTGGCTTGCCAGATGTGGGCGAGTTTGACGGCTTGATCGTCTTGGGTGGTGAAATGTCTGTGGAAGATCGCGAGGACTACCCGTGGCTGGCCGGCATTGAAGAGCTGTTACGGGTGAGTGTTGCCGCCCAAAAGCCAACGCTGGCGATTTGCCTGGGTGCGCAGTTGTTGGTTACCGCAACTGGCGGGCTCGTCAAAGTGGCTCACGAATCTGGTCCGGAACAGGGGATTTGCAAGATATCCTTACGTCCCGAAGCCCGCAAAGATCCGGTGCTGGGTACGGTTTACAGCAAGCTGGGTTTGGAATTCGTCTCACCGGTTATGCACTCGGATTCAGCGGTGAGGTTGCCCAAGGATGCGATTTGGCTGGCTTCTTCAGAGCGTTACCCATTCCATGCTTTCCGCATTGGATCGGCACTCGGCGTGCAATTCCATCCTGAGACATCCCTGGGCGTAATGCGCAACTGGCTAGAAGGTGCTGGGATAGACCCGACGAAGACGATTAAGAAATTCGGCGTCTACAAGTCTGAACTCGACGACTTGTGTCGGGCGCTGGCTGCTGGGTTTGTCTCCCAAGTGGCGGATTCTTTGGAATAGGGGTTTTGGTAGCACAATAAGGGGTGCAAACTTAGCCGAAAGGAATGCTGTGTCCATCTCCATCTCATTGGTGCGTCCAGAAGCTGTAGAAACGCCGGTGGTGGGGCAGGGGACTACCGGGTTGGATCTTTTCGGTGCCGACCAGGGCATTGTCGCCATGCGCATCGCAGGCCAAATAGTCGACCTCGCCACCGAAGTATCCGATGGCGACGAAATCGAGCCGGTGCTGATTAGCTCGCCCGAGGGTCTGTCGATACTTAGGCACTCGTGTGGGCACGTCACCGCGCAGGCCATCCAAGCAATCTTCGCGGACGTGAAACTCGGCATCGGGCCGCCCATCGCCGACGGTTATTACTACGATTTCGATACACCGCAACCGTTTACGCCAGAAGACCTTAAAGCTATCGAAAAACGCGCTGGCAGCATTGTCAAGGAGAAGCAGCGTTTCGTTCGACGTGTGGTTACCGACGCGCAGGCTCGCGAAGAGCTTGCCAACGAGCCCTACAAACTTGAGCTCATCGGCGACAAAGGCGGGGCGAACAGCGACGACGGTTCGGCTGTGGAAGTGGGCGGCGCCGAGCTAACCATCTATGACAACGTCCGGCGCGACGGTTCGGTGGCTTGGAAAGACCTTTGCCGCGGCCCGCACGTGCCGCATACCGGCTATATCAAAGCTTTTTCCATCACCCGCTCTTCGGCTGCCTACTGGCGCGGAGATCAGGCCAATGCCACCTTGCAGCGCGTCTACGGCACAGCCTGGCCAACCAAGGACGAGCTGGCTGCCTACAAGAACCGCCTGGAAGAGGCAGCTCGTCGCGATCATCGCAAGTTGGGTGTCGAACTCGACCTCTACAGCTTCCCGGAGGAGCTAGGAGCTGGTTTGCCGGTTTTTCACCCAAAGGGCGGCGTGATCAAGCGGGAAATGGAAGATTATGTTCGCGAGGCGCACATCAAGGCCGGTTTCCTCTATGTCGGGACGCCACATATCTCGAAAGAAGGCTTGTTCTACACTTCCGGGCACTTGCCATATTACGGCGACGGCATGTTCGCGCCGATGGACGTGGATGGCCAGAACTATCGCCTTAAGGCGATGAATTGCCCGATGCACAATCTGATTTACCGTTCGCGTGGACGTTCGTATCGGGAGTTGCCGCTGCGTTTTTTTGAATTCGGGACGGTTTACCGCGATGAGAAATCTGGCGTCTTGCAGGGGCTTACCCGGGTGCGTTCGATTACCCAGGACGATTCGCACTCGTACGTCGCAAAAGAGGACGCAGAAAACGAAATCAAGCATCTGCTCGGCTTTATCTTGAGGCTGTTGCAAGATTTTGGCTTGAACGATTTCTACCTTGAACTCTCCACCCGCGATGAGGATGGCAAGAAAAAAGACAAGTTCATCGGCTCAGATGAGGATTGGGCGCAGGCGAGTGCGATTTTGGAAAAGATCGCTATCGAATCTGGCCTTGATTTAGTGCCTGACCCAGGTGGCGCGGCTTACTATGGGCCGAAGATCTCTGTGCAAGCCCGAGATGCCATTGGCCGCACGTGGCAGATGTCGACCATCCAATACGATTTCAACCAGCCGGAGCGTTTTGGCTTGGAATACACCGCGCCAGATGGCTCGCGGCAGCAGCCGGTTATGATTCACTCGGCCAAATTTGGTTCGATAGAACGGTTCATGGGTGTGCTCACCGAACACTATGCCGGGGCCTTCCCAGCTTGGCTGGCTCCGGTGCAGGTGCTGTGCGTACCGGTCGCCGAAGATCATCTTGGCTACATTGAGGGCGTGGCCGCAAAATTCCGCGCGCAAGGCGTGCGCGTTGAAGTCGACTATTCAGATGACCGCTTCGGCAAGAAGATTCGCAATGCCGTGAAACAGAAGGTGCCTTACATCTTGATCGTCGGCGGCGAAGACATTGAGGCCCAGGCCGTGTCGTTCCGTTATCGCGACGGCAGCCAGCGCAACCAGATCCCGGTAGCCCAAGCGCTGGCCGAGGTGGCAAAAGCCATCGCCGACCGTGCCAACGGCTAGCGACGGCTAAGGACAATATGGACATTGAAAACGCAGCGGGGTTTTCGGGGGTTCCGGACGGGTTTGAGCGTTTGTGGACGCCCTATCGAATGGCCTATATCGAGGGTGGGGAACGCCCAAAGACGGGAGCGGCGCGAGAATGCCCATTCTGTTTGGCTTCCAAAGGTGATGATGTCGAGAAGTTGATCGTCTACCGGGGGGAGTTGGCGTTCGCCGTGCTAAATCTCTTTCCGTATTCACCGGGCCACCTCTTGGTGTGCCCGTATCGCCATGTGGCCGATTACACCGACATCACTGCGGGCGAGGCGAACGAGATTGCCGCGCTTAGCGCGCAAGCTATGCGGGTGTTGCGCAAAGTCAGCAGCCCGGCCGGTTTCAATCTGGGCATTAACCAAGGCCAAGTAGCCGGTGCCGGTATTGCCGCCCACCTGCATCAGCATGTTGTCCCGCGCTGGCACGGAGATTCGAATTTCTTCCCGATTATCGCTCAAACAAAGGCCATCCCGCAGCTTTTGGGAGACACCAGAAAGCTTCTTGCCGACGCTTGGGGATAAGATGCGTTTTGTGGCAGGTGAATTTACGAACACGAACGGCGAACCATACGACACCGAGGCGGTCTTCACCATCCCAAATCTGTTGAGCTTTATCAGGCTCTTGGGTGTCCCGCTTTTCCTGTGGCTCCTGCTCGGTTTGCACGCCGATGTCTGGGCGGTAATTGTGCTAGCCGCAGGTGGTCTGACCGACTTCCTAGACGGAAAAATCGCTCGGGCTTGGAATCAACGTTCCCGAGTTGGCCAAGTGCTTGATCCGATTGCCGACCGCCTGTATATCTGGGCGACGCTGGTGGGTCTTTGGCTGCGGGGCGTGGTCCCGCTTTGGCTGGTGGTCTTACTCGGGGCCAGAGACGCGCTCATGGCCATTACCATCTGGCCGGCGCTGCGCCGACGCGGCTTCGCGTCCCTGCCGGTTCACTTCTTGGGTAAGGCCGCGACGTTCTTGCTCCTCTACGCCTTCCCGATGGTTCTGTTGGGGATTGGCGAAGATCCCTGGCACTTGGCGTTTAGAGTCTTCGGCTGGGCATCGCTCATCTGGGGTGCCGGCCTGTATTGGTGGTCGGCGATTCTATACATCGGCCAGGGTATAGACGTCATTCGGCGCTTCCCGATTCGCGCTTTGTAGCACGGTAGGTTGCCAACGCCTAAATGCCAAGGAATATTTCTGTTCCGGTTTGCGTTGTGCATGCCGGAGGCGACAAGTAGTTTCCTCCTGTCATAGAGCTGGCCGTGCCTTTGGGAGCGGCTGAGTTCTGGCAATGGCATCATTCCCGGATCTCCGAAAGGAGTTTTAACAGTGATCAGGACTTTAGTCAACACAGCTCTGGGGTTAGTCGTAATTGCGATTGTGGGAGCCGTCGTCGTCGTCCCGGCGTTATTGGGCGGAGGACGCTACTCGGTGATATCCGGGTCGATGTCGCCAACTATCAAGACCGGAGACCTCGTCGTCACCCAGCGCACCAGCCCGGCCGAAATAGAGCCGCAAGACATAATCGTTTTCAAGCAAAACGAAACTGACACCGTTCACCGGGTGATAACAAAAGTGGTTAAGGCGGATGGGCAGGTAGTACTCACCACAAAAGGCGACGACAACTCCCATCCGGATGGGGAGCTAAACAACAACGCCATCCAAGGCAAGGTGCTTTTCACCCTCGCCCAAGGCGGAGAGCTGTTTTCCTGGCTGCAAGCGCACATTTGGGCTCCCATTGCGGCGGTGGCTCTCTGGTATGGGGCCAACGTCCTCATCGATCGGCGCGCCTCTCGCAAAGCTGCTCCCAAGGCACGTAGAACGCGGCCAGCCGTTGCCTAGCCGCCCTATGAAGACCTATCGGCCCAGGCGGGCCGCAGTCCTGGCTGGGTCACGGAGAAGCCGTGTCAATATGGGCCTAAAAGCCCCACTGGTCACCATCGCCCTGGGCATACTCGTGGGAGCATCCCTTGGCAGTGCCGCCGGCGCCTGGGTGGATAGCACTTCTTTTGAGCGTGCGGTGATCTCGGTAGGCTCATTTTCAGGTACGGTGCTCGCAAAGTCAGCGGTATTGGAAAACCCCGGAGAAGGCGATGTCTATTTCCCGACTGTGGGTGGGGAAGTGGCTTTGCCCAAGCCAGGTGGCACTCTCACCGTCTACATTCCAGTTCGCGCTGATCTCAAAGCGGACAATATCGTTGGCGTCCTGCGATTTTCAGACGTTATCGGCTCGAACGGTTTGCCGAAAGCCGACGCTGGGATTAGCCCAACCTTCGACGTCTTCGAAGGCAACGTTGATAAAGACACTGCCAACCCGGTGCGCCTAGGCGATGCCGACACCGAAGTCGAGGTAACCGACTCAAGCGTCGTCACGTTGAGAATCACGGTTATCCGTCCAGCAGACACAAAAAGCCGAGAAGTCATCGAGAACGATGGAACTGCGACAGTGGCTGCCAAGGTGAATGGAATAAACACCTATCGCAAAGGGTTTACCTTCATAGGTTGGCAGGGATCTGACGGAAAACTCTATGACGACGGGGATGCCAACAAGGACGAAGCGTCACTTGAATCCATCATTTTGGACGATCTGTCGCTAACAGCAACTTGGATACCGGAGGGCTAATGCCAACTAAGAATTTGGGGAGGCTATTCCTCGCAGGCTTCCTGCCGGCTTTGCTCCTGACACTTAGTGTCGGCGCAGTTGCAGGATGGTGGCATTGGGATCAGAGCATCGACCTGGCCTTCATTGCGCCATAACCCAAGAACGGGGTTGAGGCTCAAATGCCTGAGCCCAGATAAATAAAAGAAAGGGGGGTCAGAAATGACTTCGCAAAAAACACAGGAAAATGAAAAGAAGAAGCGGGCGGGTATCGCCTTGGGGGCTCTTCTGGCTATTGGAGCTCTGGGAGCGGCTAACGTAAGCGGTCTTTGGACAGATACTTTAGGCTGGAGATCCTCGGACGCCACCCTAACCACTGGCGGTTTCAATATCGAGGAGACAGGGTCGGTTGTTTTCACTCTCAATGGCTCGGCGAAGACTCTTGACGAACTCGAGCAAACCAAACTGAAACCGGCTGATGTAATCACGGGGACGGCAACGTTCAAGACGGAAAAGCCAGTCGGGCTTGCCACAGAGTTGAAGATCTCGACGTCTGGGGGCACGACTCTGGCGACCGGAAATGTGACTGCCAATGGCTTAGTCAAGCTCACAGGTGTGGCTACCGGGACGGCAAGTGCCGCCGAAGGCGAGAGTTCCATCCTTCTGACAGACGTCACCTTCGCTCCGGGCACACCGGGAGATACAGATGGCGTTACCGTCACGCCCAATAATGTGATCACCTACACGGTTACCGTTGCCGGTGATGCGACGCCTGGTTCGCAGGTTATCGCCGCAATCGAGGACGTGGTCTTCACCCAGGTGTAAGGCGCGCTATCCATCCACCGGTGTG
>JAITSW010000266.1 GCA_031287505.1 Propionibacteriaceae bacterium | reverse complement strand
GACCGTAGGTAGTTCCGCCGCCACCTACCATCCACTGGAGCTTGCCACCCCAGCACACCATCATGCTGTACTTCGATTCTGAGCGGCATGACCCATTTGACTTCTTCGTGTTCTTGACGACCCAGCCGCCCAGGGCGGCAGCGAAGATTGCGTTGGACACCACGGTCGCCTTCCCAACCCACTTCATAACCGCTAGTACGGTCTTCGGGATAAAGTCCCACCATGGGTCTGCTGTGACCGGGTAGGCCGTGTTGCTGTCAGCGTCAATGACCTGGGTGATCCCGTCGCCGGTGATTTCGTAGTGGGTGTCAACCGATTCGCCGTTGGCGTCCACTGCCCACGGGGCGGCGATTGTGCCGATCTGCACGGTCTGGGTGGCGAGCGTCGTCTTGGAGGGTCGGATCGCGTTGAGCGCGTCCATCTGCTTGTCGGTCAACGTGATCCCATCGAAGTCCGGGCCGGCGATCGCTTCGATCTCGGCGTTGAGCCGATCCGCCACCGCATCCGATATGGCCGGAAGCTCCACGTCCGCCATGACAGCTATCGACCCGTCCTCCTGCTCGACTAGCTCCGCACCCGCCGGTAGATCAATGTCGAACCCGATATCGCTCGGGGCGTCCTCGTCGCCCAGAATCGCGATCATTTGAATGCCTGTCTCGTTTGCGCGGATCTCAAGTGACGCGAGTCCTTCTTGGCGACGCCAAATGTACCCGAATTCAGATAGAAGTGCGACATCTTGATTTAGCATGTAGTGTGTTGGGTCAACCCAAGTGCTCGACAATTGCGTAATTGGCCAAGTTCAGGCTGGTGGCAAAACCAAGGCGGCAACTCGCGATATTGCGATGAAATACCTCGACAAAGTGGGTCTGGCAGCCTATATCAACGCTAAACCCCGTCAGCTCTCCGGCGGGCAGAAGCCTGGCTTGGGAAACTCTGCCCCTTTCAGATCAGCTATGGGTTTTATCATCCACACGACTCTCACAGAGTTAGGGGGTTGAATCCTTCTTGGGCCAGGCCCAGCCATCCAACTGCGCCCAAGTGGACGCGCTTGGGGTAGACCCAGGGCAGGTTGGTGCCAGAGACCGTCAGGCCTGTGTTCAAGCCGTCAATTGAGGCTGCGGGCAGAGTGCCGGCTTTTGTCCGCTTGGAGTTCATGTATTTGAGCACCTTCTTGTAGTGGGCCTTGTCTCCGATCGCCTTGTACGCCATGGCCACCTCGCCGGTGCCTTCCCACCAAATTCCTTTACGGCGGGTTGAGAAGTCGTAGCCGCCGTACTTGCGCTTGGCGAAGTTGCGCTCCACCGCCGCCATGATCTTTTTGGCATCGGCGAACTTCGGGTTCACCAGGAGTGCCCAGGCGTTTACGTCCAACGGGTAGGACTTATTGATGTGGTTGGGGCTAGCCGGATTGTCGTTGGACGTCCCGGTGTAGAACAGCTGCCGTTTCGAGTCGTACATTTTCCCGAAGACGAAATTGCGTGCCCAAGTTGACGCTGCGGCGTACCCATTTGCCTTGGCGGCTAGCCCGGTGTTCCGGGAGGCCTTCACCAATCGGGACAGTCTTGCGAACGCCGAGATCAGGTCGATATTGTGCTCGGTCGACTTGTAGCTGACTGCCGCCGATGCGCCTTCCCAGCCCTCGTAGCCGCCGAGGAATCCGCCGTTGGGGCTTCGCAGCTTATTGAGGACGAAGTCTGCCGCCTTCACAGCCGCCTGCAAATAGGCCGGGTTTCGTCCAGCCCGTTCGTAGACCTCTGTCAGAGCCAGAATCGCCCAAGCTTGGTTTCCCGTTGATGTTGAAACAGCATAAGCGTCCTCTTTCCATCTGCCGGTGGCGGTGTCATAGAAACCGGGAAGCCGGGCAAAGCGGACCGACTTGCCTTCAGAGTTGGTGGCATACCACCCGGGCATACTGCGCGGGTCGCCGCTTGAGTAGGCGTTGCGCACTCGCCCGTCAGTGAAATAGCGGTCGTTGTTGATCGCATATACCAGTCCGTCTGCGAGGCGTCTGGCCTGCGCATGCTTGCCTTTTTTGGCGAGCAAGATGGCGCTGAGGGCTTGATCGTAGGTGTAGCTGAAGCCATTTATGGCCGAACGGGCATCGCTTAATGGCGCTGCGGCATAGCTGGGGAGGAAAAGCGGGCCGGTGGTTGGCTTCGAGAAGGAGTAGTAGATTTCGTCCACACTGAAAGAGATCTTCTTCTTACCCCGGTTCTTAGCGGATGACGCAATCCAGGCAAAACCGTTTGCTATCCGGGTGAGGTTGGCTTTCTTGACGTTGATCGTGAAGTGCTTCCACTTTTTGGTGAGCTTGATTTGCCCGCCGGAGCCTTTGTCTATCTCGGGAGCGGAATCGGGGTAGGTCAAACCTTGGCCTTTGCCCAAGCCGCCCATATAGAAGCGAACCACTTCGCCGCCTTTGTCGCCACGAGCCCAGAAGTGCAGGGTGGCAGCGCCGGTGAGGTTTAGCCCGGCGTTGTACTGGCCGAAATTGAGCTTGGGGGTTGTGGCTCCGGCGGGAAGGACGCCCACTTGGAATCCGTAGCCGCCCCAGCTGAACTTCGTGAAGTCGATGCTCGCTTTTATCGCGGAAGTGCCCTTATAGGCTTTTGCCTTTTCGTTCATGGCGGGAGGGGTGGTTTTGTGGTAAACGTCGTTGCTGATCCACATCCGCTGGGTAAACGCGTTGACCCCGTCTGCGAAGTCGCGGTACACGTAGATCTTTTTGCCAGCGTCGGTAACTTGGTTTGCCAGCCACGTCACGGCAGCCGGAGTCTTGGGTTTGGCGGCATTGGCCTCGGTGACCGCTATCGGCCCTTGTGCGGTTGCGACCACCAAACCACAGCTGGCTAGCGCCACCGCAACGGTATGGCAAACGAGATTGCGTATTTTCATGAAGACTCTTCTCCCTTCGGGGATTGGCTTGATAGCTGTGTTTAGTAGCTCATTCTTCCTATTTGAACGGGAAGCTAGTCGATTGGGTAGGGACAGAATCGCCGCCGGTGCTCTCCGTGCCCATGTTGTAGGTGTAGGTGTAGTTCCGTTGGAAGGTGTAAGCCTGGTAGGACTTGTTGTAGTTGCCGGTGGGGCCAAACGAGTACTTGTCTCCATACCAGCTGGAGCCGGTGATGTTCATGATCCA
>JAITSW010000264.1 GCA_031287505.1 Propionibacteriaceae bacterium | reverse complement strand
AAAGAGGCTGCGGGTTCGGCGCGAGGCCGACAATTCGGTGTCGCGCTGGGAACTGACCGACACATATTCTCCACCGGCCATCGAAAGCGCGCCAGCGATCAGTCCAGCCAGGCCGGCAATCAAAATGGCTTGAGTTTGAGTGGTGGCGCCTGCCACGCCGAAGACGATACCCGCTGTGGAAATGATGCCGTCGTTGGATCCCAGCACACCCGCACGCAGCCAATTGAGCCGAGCCGACAGGTGTTCGCTCTCCCGATCAGGTTTTGGGGCATTAGCAGTCATGAGATTTCCATTTGGATGAGCCGGCAGGGTTAACACCGAGTTTACGGGTTTTGGCTCCTTGGCAACGCTCAAATCTCCATTCAATACCGGGATTCGAGGAGGTTTTGCGATAGGCGATGGTGGGGTAGGTCATCGACAGGCAGTTTCAGATAAGATGCTAAACCGTTGCGAGAGTCGCGGGATTCAGATCTGTTCATAGGTTTTCTTGCGTGGCGTGCGCATTTTTGAGGCAAAAGGAGTGGTCATGAGTGATCAGGCCGTATCAGCGGGTTACGACGCCAATCGCGCCCAAGAACGGTGGCAGCGATTCTGGGAGGAAGACAAGACCTTCACCCCGGTTGACGACGGTTCAAAAGAGCGTCGCTATGTCCTAGACATGTTTCCCTACCCTTCCGGCGATCTACACATGGGCCATGCCGAGGCGTTCGTGATGGGCGATGTGGTTGCGCGCTACTGGAAGCTCAAAGGCTTCGACGTGATGCACCCCATCGGCTGGGATTCCTTTGGGCTGCCTGCCGAGAATGCGGCCATCGCGCACAATGCCCATCCAGCGCAATGGACGTACAAAAACATCGAGACGCAAGCCCGTTCCTTCAAACGCTATGGGTTGAGTTTGGATTGGTCTCGTCGGCTGCACACCTCCGACCCGGGGTATTACCGCTGGACTCAGTGGCTCTTCCTGCGCTTTTACGAGCGGGGTCTGGCGTATCGCAAGGATTCGTTCGTCAACTGGTGTCCCAAAGATCAGACGGTGCTTGCCAATGAGCAGGTGGTGGCTGGGAACTGCGAGCGCTGTGGCTCGCCGGTGACCAAGCGGAAACTGAATCAGTGGTATTTCAAGATCACCGATTATGCCCAACGGCTGCTAGACGACATGGAGTTGATCGAGGGTAAATGGCCGGATCGGGTCTTGGCCATGCAGCGCAACTGGATTGGCCGCTCGCAGGGTGCTTACGTCGACTTTGAAATCGACATTCTGCAAGCGCCCCTGACTGTCTTTACCACCCGTCCAGACACGCTCTACGGGGCAACCTTCTTCGTCGTCGCGCCGGATGCCGAAATAGCCGCCCAGTTGTGCCAGCCAGATCGGCGTGCTGAGTTCGAGGCATATCTGGAAGAGGTGAAACGGGTTTCCGAGATCGAACGACTGTCAACTGAACGTGAGAAGACCGGTGTCTTCTTGGGCTCTTATGCGGTGAATCCGGTGAACGGGGAGAAACTGCCCATTTACGCGGCCGACTACGTCCTCAGTGATTATGGGACGGGTGCCATCATGGCCGTCCCGGCTCACGATCAGCGCGACTTGGATTTTGCCAAGAAGTACGGTCTGCCGGTGCGGGTAGTACTTGAGACCGGCCTGCCTGACCCTGCCGATAGCTGGGTGGCAACCCCAGGCGATGGCGACTATGTGAACTCGCCGAGCTTGGACGGTATTACCGATAAGAAGGCCGGTATCGCCGCCATGTGCGCCAAGTTGGAAGCAGACGGCACTGGCAAGGAGGCGGTC
Source organism: Propionibacteriaceae bacterium (assembly GCA_031287505.1). Classification (GTDB taxonomy): domain Bacteria; phylum Actinomycetota; class Actinomycetes; order Propionibacteriales; family Propionibacteriaceae; genus Propionicimonas. The sequence goes on along the minus strand of JAITSW010000264.1, from coordinate 6,224 downwards.
ACCTTCCGGCTGCGAGACTGGCTGCTGAGCCGTCAGCGCTTCTGGGGCTGCCCAATTCCGATCATCCACTGCCCGAATTGCGGTGAAGTGCCGGTGCCCGATCACCAGCTTCCAGTAGAGCTGCCTGATTTGCGGGGCGCAGAGTTGGCCCCTAAAGGTGTCTCCCCGCTGGCTGCCGCCACTGGGTGGCGCGATGTCTCCTGTCCCACCTGTGGTGCTCACGCCCAGCGTGATGCCGACACTATGGACACCTTCGTGGATTCGTCTTGGTATTTCTACCGCTATTGCTCGCCGAATGCCGCCGATGTGCCTTTCCACAAGGACGACGTCGGCAAGTGGATGCCGGTCGCGCAATATGTGGGCGGTGTGGAGCATGCCATTTTGCATCTGCTCTATTCGCGATTCTTCACCAAGGTGCTCAACGATTTGGGGCTTGTCGATTTCTTAGAGCCCTTCGAGCGGTTGATGAACCAGGGGCAGGTCATAAACCAAGGCAAGGCTATGAGTAAGTCTTTGGGCAATGGCGTAGATCTGGGCCGGCAAATCGACGACTATGGGGTGGATGCCATTCGCACCACGGTGGTTTTTGCCGGGCCTCCAGAAGACGACATCGATTGGGCTGATATGTCGCCGGGGTCGTCGCTAAAATTCTTGCAGCGCGCCTATCGGTTGGCGAATGACGTCACAGCTCCAGTCGGTGCTGATCCCAACGTCGGGGAGCGATCGCTGCGGCAGGTGACGCATCGCATTTTGGCCAATATTTCCGAAGCCGTTGAGACGCAGCGCTTTAACGTGGCGGTGGCGCGCATCATGGAGTTGGTAAACGCGGCCCGCAAGGTTATCGATTCGGGTTCCGGGCCGGCTGATCCGGCTGTGCGCGAGGCGGTCGAGGTGGTGGCTATTTCGCTTTCGCTGTTTGCCCCCTATGTCGCGGAAGACATGTGGGAGTCGCTTGGGCATGCCCCCTCAATCGCGAACGCCAAGTGGCCGACGCCCGATCCCGCGCTCTTAGTGGCAGATTCGGTCACCTGTGTGGTGCAGGTGCAGGGTAAGGTGCGCGCAAAGTTTGAGGTTTCGCCGAATGCGGGTGAAGCCGAACTCACCGAGCTTGCCCTAGCCGACGCGGGTGTGCAGCGTGTTCTAGACGGACGGGAAGTGCGCCAGGTTATTGTAAGGGCTCCCAAGCTGGTTAGCATTGTTGTGCGGTAATTTGATTTAAATTTGTGGATAACTCAAGTTATCCACAATTCGAAAATCAGTTGGCGGTTTTGCGGTTTCGCCGCAATAACTTCTAGGTGTGAGATATGCCGCATCTAGTCAGACCCATGACTCCGCGTCTGCCCGCAGCCGGCCCGACTGCGATCCGGAGTTAGTGGCACGCGTTCGGCTAGCCGCCTTGAGTGACGAGTTGGAGAATTCCCCACCACGTCGAGTTGTCCCGGTTGAGTTTCAGGGGTTTGCCGAAGACGAAGCCCGCAGGGCTTCACTTGGGGCGAGTATCGCCAAGGGCGTCTACAGTTTCTCCAAAGCCCATTTGGCGGGAATCGGGATCGTCCTGCTGGCAGGGTGCTTGTGGGCAACCTATTCGGTGACGCAGGTGCAATCTGCCGAAATTGAGCAATCCCCACCTGAAATCGCCATTTCCGGGGGCGGTTCCCCGCAGCCGGCTAGCCCATCGGCCTCTACCGTGGTTGCGCCGAGTGTCTCACCGACTCCGCCGGCGAAAATCCTCGTTCACGTCATCGGAGAGGTTGCCAAGCCCGGCGTGGTTTCCGTTCCCGGCGATGCCCGGGTGCAAGATGTCATCGCGGCGGTGGGAGGATTCACCGACAAGGCCGATCCGGCCCAGCTAAACCTGGCCGCCGCTATTTCCGATGGAATGCAAATCGTTATCGGCAGCAAGAAGAAGCCGCAAGGGGAAATCCGGGGCGGTGCGGCTACGTCCGCAGCTACCGGCTCGGGGATGACTGGGGCGAAGATCTCGCTCAATCAAGCCAGCCAAAGCGAGCTTGAGGCCTTACCTGGAGTCGGGCCGGTGATGGCGGGAAAGATCATCGCCTGGCGGGAAGAGCACGGGCAATTCACCTCGGTGGCGCAGTTGCAGCAGATTTCCGGAATAGGTGCCAAGATTTACGCCCAGATTGCTCCGAATGTCGCCATCTGATTCGCATTCTAAGGTGCCGCAAACGTTATTGCGGACTCCCAGAGCGCTTGCCACTTCGCGGCTGCGCCTGCTTGGCAGTTGGAACCTTCCCCGGCGTTCTCCGAAGTTCGGCGACAGGCAATCTGGCTTGCGTGAACGGGAAGTCGGCGGGTTCGGGCATTTTGATTGGCGTCCGGTGGTTTTGGCGGCATCGCTATGGGCGGGCATGTGGGCGTGTACCTCGGCTATCCCAGTTTTGATGCTGATTACCGGTTGTGCGGGAGCGCTTGTCGCACTGATCGCCGCCCGGGAGGAGCGCTTTTTCGCGATCTCCCTGGGGCTGGCCCTATTGGCCTGTTTGCCGATGGCAGGGTTGCGCATGTGGGCTATCCAAGCCTCTCCGATCAGCGAATTGGCCGGGGAAGCCGCAGTCGTGACGATTAGCGCCCGGATCGGCTCCGGGAAATCTGGCATGGCCAACTCTCCCTGGTGGGGTGCGGCAGCGATCGTCGACGAGGTCGCCGACGGCCCGCGCAGCTGGAAAACCAGCTCGCGGGTATGGGTGATCGTCGGCGGCCAACCGCTGGCGGCTTGGCAAGACCTTGCCCCCGGAACACTGGTGCGGGCAACCGTTTCCCTTGCGCCTAGCCAGAGCGGAGATTCCAGCTATGCGGCGATTGCGAGGGCTCGGGAGCCACCAGAAGTTCTAGCTCCGCCAAGTGTTATCGACGCAACTGTTGAGCGGCTGCACCAGGGCTTGCGCGAGAGCGTCGCCCACTTGGCGCCCGAACCAAGATCGTTGGTTCCGGCATTAGTCGTTGGAGATGTTTCCCTGATGGGGGATGAGCTGCGGGAAGAGTTTGCGGCTACCGGATTGACCCACCTAACGGCTGTCTCGGGCGCAAATCTCACCATCATCTTGGCCTGCTTGATGTTTGCGGCTGCCCGGATGGGAGTGCGTGGTTGGTGGTTGCGGGTAATCGCCGTAGCGGGAGTGGTTTTTTTCGTCGTCTTGTGCCGCAGTGAGCCCAGCGTCTTACGCGCGGCGGCGATGGGCTTTGTCGGGCTGGTCTCTTTAGGGTGGGCCAGTCCGCGACAGGGAATGCGCTACCTGTCCACCGCGGTGATAGCGCTGTTGGTTATTGATCCGCTGATGTCTCGCTCGCTGGGCTTTTCACTCTCGGTTGCCGCCACGGCCGGGATTATCGTGTGGGCGAATAGCTGGGCTGCCCAACTCTCGAAATGGGTGCCGGGATGGCTCGCGGAGGCGTTATGCGTGCCCCTGGCGGCACAGTTGGCAACCCAGCCCATCGTCACTTGGATTTCGGCGCAAATATCGGTGGTTTGCGTCGGCGCAAATCTGGTGGCCGGGCCATTGGTGGCACCGGCCACGGTTATGGGATGCCTAGCGGTGGCGCTAGCCCAGCTATGGTTGCCGTTGGCGATGATTCCGGGGACGATTGCCGGATGGTTTGCCCAAGGGCTGTGCCAGGTGGCGACTTTTGGCGCGGCTCTGCCCGGTGCTGCCTACGCCTGGCCTGCGAATCAAGTTGGAATGTTTGCGATAGCGGGGATCTGTGCGGCGTTATTGATGATCCTCTCCCATCCCAAGGGTATTCGGGCACTCGTCCCAGGCCTGTGTTTTCTGCTGGTGCTCTCACTCTTTTCCCCACCGGCTGTGCCAGGTTGGCCGCCGGCAAATTGGCGGATTGTAAGTTGCGATGTGGGACAGGGGGATGCGACCATTCTCAATGCCGGAGGTGGAAATGCCGTCGTGGTTGATACCGGCCCGGAGCCGGAGAAGTTAGACGCGTGTCTGCGCGGGCTCGGCATCCGCACGATTTCGCTGCTGGTTCTCACCCACCTACACGCCGACCATATCGGAGGCCTCACCGCTTTGCGAAGCGGTCGGGAGCTTGCCAAGGTGATGCATTCGGCGGTAGAGCAGCCTGCCGGCGGGTGGCGGCAAGTCGTACAGGCGATTTCCGGCGTCCCGCATGAGGTGGCGGTGCCGGGGGCAAAAGTCCAAGTCGGGAACGTTGTGATAGAGGTTTTGGCGGCTAAACCCTTCCCTGAGTTCGCTGTCGAGGCGCAAGGTGATTCCCCGGATGAAAACAACTCTTCGCTGGTATTGCGGGCTTGGGTGGGAGAACTGTCCGCGGTGTTGTGCGGAGACTTGGAAGAACAAGGGCAGTTGGATGCGGTTGCCAGCGCTGCGGATATGAGTGCCGATGTCTTTCTCGTACCCCATCATGGGTCAGCCCGCCAAAGCGCCGAGCTGTGGCGCAGCGTGGGTGCCGCAGTTGCGCTGATCAGCGTCGGGGCAGACAACCCCTATGGGCATCCGGCAAAAGCTACTGCGCGTTTGGCCCAATCTCAAGGAATGCGGGTCTTTCGCACCGATCTGCAAGGCTCGATTGCGATATCGGTGGGTGAGAAAAACCTGAAAGTCACCACCGAAAAGCGTCAGTGAGCAAAGGAGCGGGGGTTGAATCGTCGAAGGAACTGGCAGACTTGTCCTTGTGAGTGGTAAAACGCAAGACAATGTGGTGCTGATCTTGGGGCCGGAGTCTTTTCTGGCCGAACGGGCAGCCCAAAGGTTTGTGCGGGGGCAACGTGAGGCCTACCCAGAATCATCTGTGAATCAAATAAGTGTGGCACCGGCATATAACCGTCAAACTAAGCAAAATGAGCCATTCAACTCCGGGCAGCTAGCCGAACTGGCTGGTAGCTCGCTCTTTGCCGAGCGTCAGATCCTGGTTCTTTTCGATCTCGATGAGTTAGACAAGGCTCTTTTCCCGCAGATTCTCGATTTGGCGGCTAACCCGGGAGACGATCTGGCGCTGGTGTTGATCCATCCCGGAGGGGTAAAGGGCAAAGCCCTGATCGACGGACTGAAAAAACTCAAGGTCAGGGTGGTTCCCGCAGAAGCCGTCAAGGCTTGGAAGCTTTCGGAGTTCGTCGCCGAGGAAGTAGCCCAAGCCGATGGGCGAATATCCGCAACGGCGATTCAGCCTTTGATAGACGCGGTTGGCTCTGACTTGCGATCCCTGAGTGCGGCTGTGAAGCAGTTGCTCGCTGATGCCGACGATGGCGCTATCACTGCCCCGCAAATCAACCGTTATTTTGCGGGTCAGGCCGAAGTCACCAGCTTCGCGGTGGTAGACGCGTCAATGTCGGGAGATATCGCCCAAGCTCTGGAGAAGCTGCGTTGGGCTGGCAACACCGCGGTGGCTCCGGTGTTGATCACAAGCGCCTTTGCCAAGAGCCTAACCAGTCTGGGTTTGTACTTTGAGGCGCAGGCTGACACCCGTGACAACTATGAACTCGCTCGGATAGCGGGCGTTCCGCATTGGAAGGTGAGGGACTTGGCCAAATTGGCCAAGGTTTGGCGTCCGGCGGGTATAGCCGCGGCCATCCAAGCGGTGGCTAAGGCCGATGCTGAAATAAAAGGCGGCGGGAAAGACCCGAATTTTACGCTGGAGCACCTTGTTTTGCAGGTGCATGCTTTGCGAAACGCAAGTGGGACGCTGGGCAATAGAACGCAGTCCTCCTGAGCGAGCGTTGCCCTGGAGTTCGGCAAAACAAAAGAAGCCGCCCATTGGACGGCTTCTTGAAAACTGGAGTTAGAGAGCGGCTGGAGCTTAGAGAGCAGCAGCCCTGGCGGCGACGGCCGACTTGCGATTGGCAGCCTGATTGGAGTGGATAACTCCTTTGGCTGCGGCTTTGTCGAGCGCGCGGGTGGCTACTCGGGCCAACTCCTTCGCCTTCTCGGCATCGCCGGCGTCAACGGCCTCTTGGAATTTGCGAATCGAGGTGCGAAGCGCGGACTTCACACTCTTATTGCGCAGGCGCGCCTTTTCGTTCGTCAGGATGCGTTTCTTTTGCGACTTGATATTGGCCACTGTTCGCCTTTTCCGTATTCTTAGGTCGTCACGTCCGATTTGGACGCGACCAGTAACTTTACCATCGAGATGAGGCGGACTCCAAAACACTAGATTCACTCGACATTTCGAGTTGTCCGCTGCTGATAATCGAAGCTGGAGAATCTTCAGACATGAGTGTTAGACCTGATGTGAGA
>JAITSW010000246.1 GCA_031287505.1 Propionibacteriaceae bacterium | reverse complement strand
GAAGTCGACGGCGGAATCAGCGCTGAGACGATTGGTTTAGCCGCTGCGGCGGGCGCAAATGTTTTTGTGGCAGGTTCGGCTGCTTACCGGGCCGCCGCTCCCGATGCCGTCGTGGGCCAACTGCGGGCAATCGCCGAACGTGCGAGCACCGAGTGAGGTTTGCGTGCGTTCGTACAAGCATATCCTCTCACTGCCCGGCACCCTGGCTTTCTGCCTAGCCGGGCTGTTGGCCCGCGCCGGTGGCGCCATGATGGGCATCGGAATTGTGCTGATGGTGCGGGCACTCTACGGATCCTATGAGTTGGCCGGAGTGCTATCAGCCACCGAGGCGCTCTCTTGGGCAATTGGGTCTGCGATCTTGTCTAACCGGGTTGACCGCTTCGGGCAACGCAAGGTCATGGTTCCGGCGGCTTTTGCTTTTGCCATCTCGTTGGGGACGATGATTGTTTTAGCCGCCGTCAATGTGTGGCCGGGCTGGCTTTTCATTCCATGCGTTTTTGCGGGATTGACCGCCGGATCTCCAGGCGCCCTGGTGCGGGCCCGCTGGAATTATGCGCTCAATGACCCACATCTGTTCCATACGGCCTTGGCGCTCGAATCCGCGCTAGATGAATGCACCTGGGTGATAGGCCCGGTGCTCGCGGCCTTCTTGGCCACCATAATTGCGCCTGAGGCATCTTTGGCGGTCGTCGTTATTGTGGCTTCCGTCGGCGCCTTGATCTTCTATTCGCTACGCGATTCCGAACCGCCGGTCTCCCCGCCTCAAAATAAGGCAACCCGCGCCCGTCAAGAGTTTTTGCTCACGATACCCGGGGTGGGGCAAATCGTGGTGGTCTCCGCACTCATCGGCATTGTCTTCGGCAGTTGCGATGTGACGGTGGTGGCTGCCAACGATGCTTGGAACGCGCAGGCTTTGGCTGGGGTAGTCCTGGGGGCAATTGCGGCTGGGTCGGCTATCGCCGGTTTCACCTACGGGGGCCATCGCTGGAAGACTCCGATGGTGAAACGCTTCATCATCGGTGTCCCGTGCATGTTTATCGGGTCGTCCTCGTTGGTGTTTGCCTGGTCCCCGCTGTCGTTGGCCGTTGCCGGCTTCGTCTCGGGTTTCGCGATCGCGCCTACTTTGATCAACACCAACGGCCTGATTCAGCGGATAGTGCCTGAGTCGAGGCTCACCGAGGGTTTATCGTGGATCGGGACGGCGCTGGGGGTTGGGGTTTCCGTCGGTTCGAGCTTGGCTGGCTGGCTGATAGACCACATTTCTTTCAGCGCCGGATTCCTGGCAACGAGTGTGGCCGCCGGTTGTGCCGCAGCTTTCGCACTTGGTTCTTACCGCAAAATATCCTCGGTAGTCCGCAGCCGAGTTCGAGCCGATGTCGGGCCAAGCGCCGAAGAAACCCGCGACTGCCACGAGGTCGGCCAAAAGGGCACAGTTCCTACCGATGTCGGGCCAAGTGCCGAAAAAACTGCATCCCAATAAGATAGAGGTCTATGACAGAGTTGCTTAGCGCGTTACACGAGCGAGTCCTCATCGCCGACGGCGGTATGGGTTCCCTATTGTTGGCCCACCAGCTAACCGATGCTGATTTCAAAGGCGTCAACGGGTGCTTCGAAGTCTTGAACGTCACTCGTCCAGACATCATCGAGAGCATTCACGCTGCCTATTTCGAGGCTGGGGCAGACTGCGTTGAAACCAACACCTTCGGTGCCAACTACGGTTCTTTAGGTGAGTATGGCATCGTCGAAAGACTCTATGAGTTGGCGCAGGCCGGGGCGGTAATTGCCCGGCGGGCTGCCGATGCCGCCGCTACGCCGGGGCAACCCCGATTCGTCTTGGGTTCGATGGGCCCGGGCACAAAGCTGCCCAGCTTACGCCATGCCCCCTATGCGATTCTGCGCGATGCCTACCAGACCCAAGCTGAAGCGCTCATCAGCGGCGGGGTAGACGCTTTCCAGATAGAGACCTGCCAAGACCTGTTGCAAGCCAAGGCGGCGGTCATCGGCGCGAAACGCGCCCAATCCAAATTAGGCACCGACCTGCCCATCTTTGTGAACGTAACGTTCGAGACGAATGGGACGATGCTGCTGGGCAGCGAGGTAGGTTCCGCCCTCACCTCGCTAGCTGCGCTGGGAATCAGCGGCATCGGGATGAATTGCGGTACCGGGCCGGAAATGATGAGTGAACATCTGCGCTATCTGAGCGAAAACTCCGCGTTGCCAATCATCTGTATGCCAAATGCCGGTCTTCCCCAACTGAGCGCCCAAGGAGCCGTTTACCCGCTCTCTTCAGACTCCTTCGCGCGGTACGTTGCCGGCTATGCCGATGATTTTGGCCTGAATCTGGTAGGCGGTTGCTGTGGCACGACTCCGGAGCATATTGCCGCCTTGCGCGCGGCTGTGGGGGTCGCGGCTCCAAAATCTCGGAATAACGAGTCTGCGCCTGCCATTTCGTCCATCTTTTCTTCGGTGGAATTGAAGCAAGAGGTGAGTTATCTGAGCATCGGCGAGCGGACAAACGCAAATGGCTCGAAGGCTTTCCGGGAAGCGATGCTCGCAGCTGATTGGGACGAATGCCTGGACATAGCGAAGGCTCAAAGTGTCGGCGGCGCACACCTCATCGACGTGTGCGTTGACTATGTCGGACGCGACGGGAGCGCGGATATGAGCGAACTCGCTGCCCGGTTGGCTGTGAACGCGCCGCTGCCGATCATGCTTGATTCGACAGATCCGGCGGTCATTGAAGCCGGTCTGGAATGCCTAGGCGGGCGCAGTGTTATCAACTCGGTAAGTTTTGAAGACGGGGCTGGCCCGGATTCGCGTTTTTCCAAGATCATGGCGATCGCACGCGAACATGGTTCTGCCATCCTGGCGCTCACCATTGACGAAAACGGCCAAGCTCGCACCAGCGAAGCCAAAGTTGCGCTCGCCGAGCGGCTCATTGCCTCAATCACCCGGGATTGGGGTTTCGCCGAGTCTGACATCGTGGTTGACTGCCTGACTTTCCCCATTGGCACCGGCCAAGAAGAGACCCGCAAGGATGCTGCCCAGACTCTGGCGGCTATCGCTGAAATCACTAGGCGCCACCCTGATGTGTCGACGACTCTTGGGATATCCAACGTCTCCTTTGGGCTCAATCCGGCGGCCCGCGTGGTGTTGAACTCGGTGTTCCTTAGCGAGGCGGTGAAAGCGGGGTTGAGTTCTGCAATAGTGCATGCGGCCCGCATAGAGCCTGTCGACCGTATTCCAGCCGAGCAGTTTGAGACAGCACTCGATCTGATCTACGACCGGAGAAGAGCGGACTATGACCCGCTGGCCAAGTTCTTGGATCTTTTCGCAGACGTCACGTTGGCTGATACCCGCGTTGCCCAAGATGAGGAGTTGGCGGCTTTGCCTGTTGCCAAACGGCTCCGGCAGCGCATCGTCACCGGTTCGCCCAAAGGCCTTTCGGAAGACTTGGCCCAGGCCTTGGGGGAAAAAAGCGCCCTGGCAATCATCAAT